>JAEOSP010000389.1 GCA_016840305.1 Candidatus Hodarchaeota archaeon | reverse complement strand
TTATCTTCATAATATAGAGGTATAGGGGAAAGGAATTCCATTGAGCTTTTTGAATCTGCACTCATAATAACTGAAGTATAAAAAAAAGAAACTAGCTGAAAATTGATACTCAATTTTTTCAACTGGGAGGGTTATTTCAGCAATAGAAGAACTAGTAATAAGAGTTTTAAATCTATTGGGCTGCTTTCATGGATAGCTAGCAAAATAGACCGTCTCTCTCTTTAGACTTCGAGTCTCTAAAAGAAACTGGTCTGTCCTAACAGTCGTTTTGACTGGTGTACCCCAAGGCATGGAGGACGTGTGGGAAAATCGACATTCCACTAGGATATTGCTAGCTATCACTAGAAGGCGGATTAATTATGAAAAAACCTGTATATGAATTTTGTGGTTGTGATGTGCACAAAGAGCTGATTGAAGTCGCTTGGTTGGACATAATTGGAAAAAATTTCCTTCATGGATCTTACAAAAACACTCCAGAAGGCAATCGTCAGTTTTGGTTGGAATGTAAAAGATTAAAAACTCGAAAGGTGGCTATGGAATCCACAGGTATTTATTGGAAGGCATTATATAATTCTTGTCTGAAAAATATTGTTCCAGTGGTATTTAATGCAGCAACTATTAAATTAAAAACACGACCTAAAACTGATGTCAAAGATGCAATGTGGATTGCTAGATGTTTACGAGCTGATTTTATAACTCCCTCGAATATCTCTATTGGGGAAGCAAACCAAATTAAAGACTTGTGTAGACTGCGAACTACAATCGTTGGTGAAATGACAAGTAGAAAAAATAATATTCATAAAATTTTGGATGAATTTCAACGTAAACTTTCCTCTTTCACCTCAGGTATGAACACCCAGTTGGCACTTCATGCTATAACAACTCTTGCCCAACAAGGCTCAACAAAGGACTTGAAGAATCAAGCCACTTGTCAACGATTACGCAATGCCATTGATAAAAACATAATCGCGCTCAAATCCTTTTTGACACCCTCTCTCCCTTTAAATGCAACGATAACACTCGAAATAGCCTTACGTGGATTGTTAGAGCGTTCAAAGGCCTGTTTGAAGGTGGAAAATCAACTTTGTAAAATGATTAAAGCACCAAGCGTTCGTCAATCAGTAATGATTTTGAACTCTATTCCTGGTATATCGGGCATTAGTGCGCTACAACTATATATTGAAATTGGTCGTATAGATAGATTCCCAAATAAAAGACAGATAGTAGCTTGGGCTGGTCTTTGTCCACGAGTGAGTAGTTCTGGTGGAAAAACCTTTCGAGGTCGTATTACAAAACGAGGAAATTCTCATGTTCGACGGATTCTTTTTCAAGCTGCACGTGCGTCCTTAAGAGCTAAAAATAATCCATTAATTAATTGGTATACTCGCCTTAAATCACGAAAAACAGGCAGAGTAGCAATGGTTGCTCTTGCTCGTAAATTATTGGTAGTTGCTTATACACTTCTAAAAAAGGGAGAAACATTTCAGCTTAAAGAGTTAACAGGGGAAGTAAAGGTTTTATCTACAGCTAAAAGACTTGTTCGAGGGTTGACAGCTGAAGAAACTGCTCCTCTTTTCCAAACTCTTGTTAATTGGCTGGATTATGATCAAAAATATGGTAGTACACTTCCAGATTTACTTACTGCATTATCAAAGGTAGTTCCTTCGATGGAGGTTACGCGTTGTAAAAATTATTAAAAAAAAAGTGGGAAAGGGAGATGGAGGACTTCGATCATTCCTCATCATTGTTGAAGAATTTTCGAAGGTCTTTCCGCTCATAAAGTAGCTTTTTAGAGCATCCTAACAAACGAGAAACATTTAAAACACTAAGTTTCAGACCTTGTGATTTTAACTCCTCAATGGCTGATTTAACCATCTTTGGAGTAATATTCCTACGTTTATAGGATTGTGCATGCGCACGATTGTTATATAACTCCTCGAATTTCTGAATTAAAATTTCAGAAGTAGTTGATTTTGGGATGTACCAGCGTTTCGGCCGGTAATGTTTATCATCGTCTTTTAGAGCCTCGTGTATGAGTCCCCTCTTACGATGAAGAAGCTCCAACCTTCTAGTAAGGTAATAAGATTGTGCATCTTGAAGGTAGAGTCGGAGTTTTGGATGATCCCAAAGATCACCTGTTGAATAGATGTTGTAATCCCCGAGAATCTGGAGGATAGTGGTACATACGAAAATTGAGAGATCCTGATCATTTTTCCTATCTGGTGAGAAGGAAGTCGATACAGAAAGTAGTTTTGTATGTTTATGCCAGAGACCCAATAGTGGATCACGAGCATAAAGGGGTGCTACGTCATAAGCAAAGGATTGAATACCTTTCTGACGTAACTGATAGTTTCTTACCCCATCTCGTTTAGCTGTATAATCAATAGAATGATCATATTCCAATTGATCGCATAAACGCATAATGGAGTTAAGGACCCGTTCATCCTTTTGTGTGAAAGAAATATCCTTACCTATACTTCCATCATCTATGATGAAAGCAGCAAGGAATTGTACTTTCCAGTCCCGATAATGGGGTGGTAGGTTGATAACAAATTGGATGAATGAAGGGGATCGGAGATCACTAAATGTGATACCTGGCATGGTTCCCATAATTGCATATACTAATGCTTTGGGAAACCATATTGAGTCGCCTTTGCCGCCCACTTCACGGCCTAGTCGAGAGAGTAGTTTTCGCATTGGACCCTGATTCTTGCGGAGTTGTCTCCATCTTAAACCAGGATATTTGCTAAAATGTACTTTCCCGTCACCAGGAATATGACATAACACTCGCCACGAATAGATATCTATGACGAATGGAAATTTTAGGTACGTGAACGGACCTCTTTTTTGACACCG
>JAEOSP010000388.1 GCA_016840305.1 Candidatus Hodarchaeota archaeon | reverse complement strand
TGATGAATTAAAAGCTTGGATTCAGAATTACTTCTTACTGGAATATCGAACTTATGGAGACAATAGAGAATTTTCTTTTTGTTAGAGTTAGAGATTTGAGCAATTTGAGAGGCAGATTTCTTGAGATTAATATATTGATTATAAAGCCAATCTTTATTTAAATTAGACATAAAATTATTTGATTAATTATTATAGGACAATGGTATCATATAGAAAATACCTTGTCAAGTGAGTAAGTTAACAGAGGGCATACACCGATCGAGACGGAAGAAGTATCGACATAACGACAGGTGCTTCAACTTCACAGCAATTGTTTGACACTAACCATCCATTAAATGGTTCATCTACAACCTATCGTAATCGTTTAGCTAATAACCCTAGAATTTCTAAGGGTGCTATCGAGGGAATAGAACGATTAGCTGTAGAAGAAACCTACAACCACCTTGGAGAGAACATGCAGATGCCTTATGATATTCTATTTACAACCGCAGATCCTAACTCAGTTAACACAGCCAAAGAGTACTTACAATCAACTGGTGATGTTGAGGGTGCTCACGCAGGCATTACAAACGTTTATCAGGGCAAGTACAAGCATGTTATTCTTCCAAGAATCGCATATGATGCTAATGGTGTAAGATCTACCTCTAAAAGGTATTATTGGGGAATTGCATCCTCATTACTCTCTAATCTTTATTTGGGAGTTTGGGAAGCACCTCATATGATTGCACCAACGGCAGGAAGCAATGGAGAAGATGTTCAGACTGATGATTGGGAATTTAGAGTACGTGCAGGTTATGGAATTACCGTTGTTACAGGTCAGTGGATAAAATTTTCGAGTGGTGACGGAGCCGCCTGATACACTTCAGGCATTGGCGTAGCTTGACAACTGAATAAAATCAGAATACAATGTAAGTATAATAATTAATTTAATATTATGCTTACAAAAGTATGTCTTGTCTGTGGCAAAGAGTTCGCAAAGCTAATTAATGAATCTCTGAAAAATTGGAAGAATAGACACAAATTTTGTTCTCGGTCTTGTTTGTGCAAATATTTCATAAAAGAAAAAAATCTTGGCATGAAAACAAGATTTAAAAGGGGACAAAGGGCTATAAATCCGATTAAAAGAGGGCAACGATTATCTGTTAAAACAGAATTCAAAAAAGGACAAATTCCTTGGAATAAAGATAGATTTTGGACAAAAGAAGAAAGGCAAAAAATAGCTGATGGACTGCCGATAAGAATGGGTAAAAATTCAGCTAATTGGCGAGGTGGAACCACTAAATTGAGGACATCAATAATGTCTCTTAATAAATATAAGCAATGGCGAACATCTGTTTTTAAAAGAGATAACTATACCTGTCAGAAATGTGGAACTAAAGGAAAAATTCAATGTCATCATAAGAAACCCATTCAGAAAATCATAAAAGAGAACAATATCAAAACCACAGGACAAGCTAAAAAATGCAAGGCACTTTGGAGAATGTCTAATGGACAAACTTTGTGTATTCCTTGCCACAGACAAACTGACTCCTATTTGGTTGTCAGTTCTAAAAAGGATCCGTAAAATCAAAACAAAATCCTTGTAGATTTTTGGCGGGGCCTTCAAAAGCCCCGTTAAAGTTTTTTAAAAGGAGGCCTCAAAGGTCGGAAGGGAGGTTAATTTCGTTTATGAGGCTATAACATATTTTTTCTAAATGTGTTTAGGAAGGTGTGTGGGCCTCAAACAGCGAATAACAAAATGTTCAATTATAACTTAAACTCAGGTTATGGACAAATTTCAGGTCAGTGGCCATTTTTAGGCACTGGTAAGGTTTTTGTTGTAGGAGCATCTGCTATGGCTACTAGAGCTAGAAATGCGATAGAGGGGATTATGAAAGTTGACCCCGATGGTGAGGTTAGATTCCATGAGACTATTGATGCTGCGGTAAGTGCTTGTGTTAACGACCGTAATGATGTTGTTTATGTTCTCCCAGGACATACAGAGGCTATAAGTGGTACTAGTGCTATTAACCTTGATGTTCGAGGTATGAGTGTTATTGGCCTGGGACATGGTCAAATGAGGCCAGTAATAACGCTTGATGGTATGGCAACAACAAGCATTGCTGTAAGCGCTGATGATGTTACTGTTGAAAATATTACTTTTAGGGCTGGTTATGCCGATGTGGCCACTTGTTTCGAAGTAGGAAGTGCTAAGCAGTTTACAGTCAGGAATTGTGATTTCATAGATGATGCAGATGGTGAGAACTTTTTAGTTGCTGTTAGAACTTTCGCTGGTGCTAGCGCTGCTGATGGATTAACTGTTGAAAATTGTACGTTTATTACGCCCGATGCAGCAAGTTTGTACTTTGTTCATATTCGAGGAGGTATTGAGAGATTAACCATCAAGGATAATTACGTCAATATGGGTGTTAATACCAATGACTATCCTGTTATTAAGTTCGCTACAGGCAAAGAGGTTAAAAACTTCAGATGCACAGGAAATCATGTGATTAGAAAGAATGATGCCAATGACTTATTCATAGATAATGACCAAGCAGATAATAGTGGTATTATAGCCAATAACTACATGCTTCATAATGATGATACCTCTAATCCTCCAATAATGATTGATTGTGATGGTTGTGGATGCTTTGAGAACTATGAAACTCCTGATGTTACTGGAAGTGGTTCATTGTCTCCAGCTGTGTATACCACAAGAGCTGTATAATAGAAATCCTTGTAATTAAATGTGCGGGGGTATGGAATTATTCCTGCCCCCACACAATAATAATTAATTTACCATTATGACTAAAAAAGAAATCCTAAAAAAACTTGATAAATTAGGCATCAAGTTTAAGACGGGTGAACTAAAGGAGAAGCTTGAAGCCCGCTTGAAGCGAGCTGAAAAGAAATTAGCCAAAGAAGAAAAGGTTATAGAAGAAACGCCAGGAGAAAAACCAGAAGAAGTAGCTGTAGAAGAGATTCTTCCAGAAGAGATGAAGCCAGAGGAATTAAAGGAACCAGAACCAATAAGGGTACCAAGAGCACCAAAAGAAAAGATTTGGTATTATGGGGGTTCTAAAAGAAAAGTGTGGAAGTTCACAGACTTAGGAAACGGAGAAACAAGGGTTCATTTCTATGATTGTGTTGAGGTTATAGAAAATGATATTTTCAAGGCTAATATTTCGGAGGAAAAATAATAATTAATTGGTGATGTTCTCACCATAAAATTATGAATGGGTTATAAAAGTAAAAAAGAGAGATAGCCAAACTTGTTGGTTATGTGATGAAACCTGTAATGGGTATAACGTCGTTCATCATATATTTTCTTGGGT
>JAEOSP010000387.1 GCA_016840305.1 Candidatus Hodarchaeota archaeon | reverse complement strand
TTTGGTATCTCGCCCATAAACTCATTTTTTGATAAGATACAGAATAGTATCCAAAATAAGCGAATTGTGCTGTTGCTAAAAAATATGCTGTTCCGCCACTTATAGGGTTTTCCGTTCCATCATCTGTACCCACACTTACTTTAAAGTATTTTGTATCAATATATAATAACCGATCTATAACAAAAGAATAGTTACTATTTTCTACCAATCCACCATAGTAATCCTCAATATAATGATAACCATTATCGAAGGTATCATTGAAATAATCTATTGCAAACCAATAATATACAGAGTTGTTTATGTTGTGTTGAGTGCCATCATTATAAGAATCGTTCACAGATATATTCCATTGGTTTATACCAGTTCCAGTTGTCCAACTATATGTAATTGTTTCATTTCCAGTTGTGTTATAAGTATAAATCAATACGCCATTACCATAGAACCTGACACGCATATTATCTCCAAGTGAATCTCTTACCGTAACATTTAATATAAGTGGTATATCGCTACTAAAAAAACCAGTTCCATTTTGCGGGCTATTCATAATAATCTCTGGAGTTGGATTCAACAACGTTGTAAAGTGATATGTTTCGTTAGTCCAACCTGTGCCATCAGTAGCATTCACACTCCACCAATACATAGTATTATAATATGTAAAATTACTATCTTGTTGGTAATAGATACCATCACCCACAGTGAGATTTGAACCAAATAAATCCCAACTACCGCTACTATTACTATACCAGTAGATGTCCATATTATCTGAATTTGGATCATTAGCAGAAATATTTAACATAGGGGTAAGTGAAATATCCACAGAATTATTTGTCGGTATTTCGCCAGTTATAATTGGTAAGACGTTTGCAGGTGCTACTTCCTCATCCCCAACAGAACTAACAGATAGTTCAGGATATGTATAATTTCTAACAAAACACCATTGTCCGTAGATAGTAGATTCCTGTGAACTATCAAAAACTCTACAACCAATACTTAGATTAACTATTGGAATTGAAAGCTCTGTCGTATCTTCATACATATTCCAAAAATCTATACTGTGATTACCCTGTGTCATAGTAGCTGATGTTGTCGTGTTTCGGATCATAGTGTAAACATAATATTTAGTTCTAAAATCCTGCCAACCGGATTGCTCAACGTGTCTATAGTTATCATTATTTTTCTTACCTAACCAAGAAACCTCGTCATAGTTGCCAGGATCAGGTGAATAACCGTCAGAGTTACCCATCCCCATATAATCCTCATATAAAGGAAAAGCATTTCTCATATATAGCCAATATGAATCTTTTTCTGTGATCTTGGCAAAGATGTGGTAAGCAGTAGGATATTCAAATTCTGATTTACTTGAGATAATATCATCATTATTCAATACTATTTTCCCACCTGAAGCAGTAGGGGCATCGCTATAATCCCAAACATTTGTATCGAAGGTATCAAAATCATCAAAGAATACAAAAGTGTTAGTTCCGTTAGAAGCATTTAAAGCATCTGTATAATTATAATACATATAGAAACAACCATCTGTTACTATCGTAGTCGGCAGTTCAACCCATACCCTAGCATAATCACCATCCAACTGGTTTTCAATCCAATAATCACACTCGGTTGTATTTGCTTTGTTTACAAAACGCAGATCGCTGAAATTATTATTACAATGGTTGCTACAGTTCACAGTGTTGCCCACATTCTTGCTTATATTCATAAACAATTGGTGGCTATTGTTTGCATTGGCAACATTAATCGGTTTACTATATTTGAAATCACTATCCCACCAAGGATCAATCATAAAGTACCTTCCAGAACTAATTGCTTCTTCAATTGTATCGCTGTGGAGTTTACCCATCAAATCCCATTTACCATTACTACCTAAAGGAACATCGTATTGCCATTTTAATCTCTTGGTTTCATTTTGCTCAAAGAAAATATTTGATATAAAGTAATCATGCCTTCCATACTCTGTAGTATAGCTGAATAGGTGTTTGATGTTCTTCCAATCGAACCAATACTGTTCCTGTATCTCATAATCAACTATATCCAGATAACGATATGTGAAATAACAGATAGTGTGTTGTGGGTTTTGCCATTCCCAAGTATCAAATCCAATTACAACATAAGTAGTGTTCACATATCCATCTGCATAATAATCACTTGGTATATCACCATAATCAACTTCATCTGGTGTATCCTGTAATAAACCGAAATCTGAAATGTCATAGAGTGTATATTCACCCTCTACCAATTCATAGATTGGAACGCTTACATTATGACTTACGTTTGCCCACAACCATATGTTTGCATTTTCTATGGGAATGTCGAACCTAAAAACGAAATCCAGATAATTGTTAGGATAGTACCAAGTGGCATTGCAATATTGGGTTTGTGTTATAATCTCATATGATATGTCTGGATAAATCTCTAATCTTCCGTATTCGTTTTCAAA
>JAEOSP010000386.1 GCA_016840305.1 Candidatus Hodarchaeota archaeon | reverse complement strand
GATTATATCTCCTCCGCTAATTCAATACTATCAACCTCACAAAAGCAGGTTGTGTCAAATTTGTGACATCTTGACAGTGTAAATTTCACCATTATAATTTATTGGAGGTTTGGTGAAGGTAATAATACCCATTGTAATCGCAATTACTGTCTTTTATTCATTCTGTTTTGCCACCAGAACTATAGATATTTCAAAGTTATGCGAAACCCTTCCTCGTGGGGATGAATTAATAACTCCGGCACAGATTGTACCGTATCTGGGTGGTCGCCAGAGTCCCGGGGATAGTATTGGCATGACTTGGTATGAATATCAATCAAGCGGTACATTTGGACAGAGGTTATTGGTTGATACTTATGGTCAAGCTCATGCCAACTGGATGTGGCGTGATGCCCAAAATACATCCAGGTATTGTGCTTGGAATGCAAGATTCACTGATGGATCGTATTTCGGAGAAACTCAAGCTTCACCGTCATGGAGCGGATATGTACAGCTGGATATCACTCAAGACATAAATCCTGATAGTCAGCGGACGGTTATCTGCTATCATTATGATGCGGGTGCAGGATATTTTTCATGGATTGATATTGATGCCGGTAATGTTCAAGGATATTGGCAAAATTCTCCATCACCAAATACAGTAGCTGACCATATCTGGCCAAGAATAGCCGTAACAAAAAACAATAACATTCTGATGGCCACTGCTGATTATAATGCTGACAGGTGTCATCTTTATTTGACAACTAATATGGGGGGTAACTGGATGCACATTGATAGTTTTGATTCATGCCCCCGTCATACTCATTTTCTACGTGCATCCAGAAATCTTGGATCCGAGAAGGTGGTTTTTTCGTGGACACAATTCATCGAAGATACAATAGGTTCAGGATACTTAGACCAGAATGTTTGGTATATCATATCTACCAACAATGGTTTAAATTGGTCAAACCGCGTTAATATTACTGACTACCAGCCGTATCCAATAGATAGTGTTCGTGCATACGCGGACTTAAATGCCATATTTGATAAGAATGATAATCTCCATATCGCCTGGGGTGGTAGGAAGGTTGACACAATTTTTTGGGAAGCATCTAAGATCTTCCACTGGGATGAGGTCCATGATACGATAACGATTATAAGTAGCCCAAGTACGTACTACAGTGAACCTGGAGGTTGGTGGATTACAGATAGCAGTGGTTATCCCGGCTATTACCATATGCCTGCATGTGAAGCACAACTCGTAGTTGATACATCATCAGGATATATATATTGTCTTTGGAACGGTAATGACGATTACACTGATACATCTGCAACTGGTGTTTTCAATGGAGAACTGTATGGTTCATATTCATCCAATAATGGATTAACCTGGGCAGACTATGTGAATCTCACTAACACAAGATCGCATGGAGCACCCGCTGGTTCGTGTATGGATGAGGATTATATGACAGCATGTCCTCTAATGGTGGGTGATTCTATCTTTATTACATTTATTGAAGACAAAGATGCAGGTGCAGCTGTCCAAGGAGAGGGTATAGAAACTGAGAATCCAGTTCGGTTATGGGTAATCCATAGGAATTTGATAACAGGGATAAAAGAACAAATCACTGACAAAAGCCTTGAAAATATAAATGGCAGTACGATTTTCACAGGACCTCTTCTACTCCCTGCGAACCAATACTACAAAATCTTCGACATCACTGGTCGTCAGATTCACACATTAAATCCAACTCCAGGGATTTATTTCATTGAGGTGGATGGGGAGATACGGCAGAAGGTGATTAAGATAAGATGAAGGATAGATGAAAACCTCTGAAGGAGCACATGATAAATATATGTTTTTTGATATTATATGTTTTATTTGTGCCGTTTGGCTCTTTGGATTCATTATCCCTGGAATCACACGCAATCAACCTTCTGTTCTCAAAATTATCATTTGGACTGTAATAATAATTGTAACTATCGGTGTAGTGATATTACGGTATATTATTGCTAAAAAGGATTATGAAAAAGATGGACAAAAAGACTAACATGCGACCAGATTGGAAGAACATGAAGATATGAAGTTCATAGCAGGTTTGATGTTTGTTTTTGCAGTTCCTATATTGTGCGTGCTTTTATCATGGGATGCTTACAGATCTAAACGTAAGTATAAATTGTTGAGCCGAATTTTATTTTATGTTGGACTTATAATGAGTTGTCTTGCATTGTTTACCTATATTCCCACAATGGTGTCGGCATTAACTGGGAAACAGATATCTTTCTTTAGTGAAATTATTGGATTTTTAATATGGTTCATCCCAAGTTTTTCTATGTTATTGACTGGATGGTCGTTGCAAAAGAGAAACAAAGAAGCCTAACATGCGATCAGATTGGGGGAGGTAAAATATGAAACGATTAAATTTGATATTACTATTGTGGGCAATAGTAACCACATTAATAATTCTGTGGTTTCAAATTATTCCAATTATGCACGAAGCGATAAATCGTAGCGAATTAACAAAAATGAAAGATATGCCCTGTGAACAACAGAAAGCTATCATTCAAGGCGAAATTATCAAAGCTGAGTTTTTAATTGTAAATTTGGAGAAAATGAGAGAATCATATCAACTACAGTATAAACTTGTGAGGATTGACAGCAGTGATATTACTAACTTATACAACTATGGTAATATATGTTATAGACTTTATGTAAATGAAGACAATACATTGCAACGTGAAAACCTGATGGATGAAATACTCTGGGCATCGAGAAGAATACGTCACCTGGCTCCTTATAACACTCATTTTTTACAAAATGCTGCCCGTTTAATGATTGATTTAGGTGGTTTTAATGAATGTTACTATGATACAGCCGTTCTAATCCTGGACAGAGCTGCATACCTATTTGAAGTAGATTCAGTTATCTTAAATGAAAATATAACAACAGATACTGATGTATATTATAACATTCTAAAAGGAGAAATCGAGGATTTAAAAAACCATATTACATGGCTTCGCAGAATTCAACAAAGAAGAAATACATTACATCAGTTTTTGAAAGAACATTAAATTATTAACCCTGCGGACTACAAGAGCGCTGTAGTACGATATTACACTTTTTCCAAAAACCACTCAACCTCCTCAACATTTTTTCTGTTATTGTCAGCAATATCCTGACGATCACATCTGTAACACACTATACAATCCCTGTTATGTTCCAGGCGAAATGAGACACTTTGACGTTTTTTTAGTAG
>JAEOSP010000385.1 GCA_016840305.1 Candidatus Hodarchaeota archaeon | reverse complement strand
GTACAGTTCCTTCGTTTATTATACTGCAGTGGATTATAACCTCTTCCCCTATATCGGGTGTCTGGGGTTCAAAATTTATATCATCTGTCGTTACAGCGAGGTCAATCACCTCTTCGAGAGGCATCACCAGAAGCGTCTTGTGGGCCCGATTATTTATCTCACTTATCTCATGGATAGCATCATTCGGGTCGACTACTGCATAGATTGTATGGCTCCCTTTTGGGAAGTTAGTGCTTAAGGTCAAAATCTTTTCATGGCCACTTATTATTGTGGAGTAGAAATGAGTAGCCAGTATTATTCCTCCGCTATCCGGGGCTCCATCGTAGAGCTCAACTCCTACATCCTGTGCGTCCCGATCGCCGCTGTTGTGGATGTGGACGGAGACAGTTATGAAATCATCCTCCCTGGGATAGAGCGGTAAGAAGCTGATGCCACTTGAAAAAACAGCCAGGTCTATACCTTCAAACTCTATGGGTCTGATGGTGATATTCTTTGAGGCGATGTTATTCGTTTCATTTGATTCTTCTATATCGTCTTGAGGATCAATTTCTACATGAAGCTCATAGTCTCCAGCATTCAACGCAAGATCGAAGGTTGCTGTTCCATAACTCCCCCCATAGATGGCATTAAAGATGAGTTCACCGAGCTTTATTCCACCAGTTTGAGGATCACCATCAAAAAATGCAACGGTTACAGGACCTGCATCGGTCTCACCAAGATTATGGATGATGGCAGTAATGGTGAAGATTTCTCCTTCTAAGGGGGTATTATTATCAAAGCCTATATCAGCACTAAATATAGCAAGGTCTGGTTTTGAGGCTGTGGTGAATGAAGTAGAGGCGATATTGTCTTCTTCGCTAATCTCTTCTATGGTATCTTCTGGGTCTGCAAAGACATAGATTTCCTCCTCGCCTACTACTCCATCAAGTGTCCATTCTATTTCTGCATAACCACTTGCAGCATGCTCAATGGAAGGGAAAACTCTGTTTCCTATCGGTTCACCGAAGTTTTCAGGGTCTCCCAGGTAGAAATTTACGGCAACATCCGCTGCTGCAACGGTACCAGTGTTCAACACTGTGCAGCCAATGAACAATGTATCTCCCTCAACGGGAAGGGCGTTTGAGATGGTGATATTTGAGCTATTTATATTCAGGTTAGGTTTGTCGATATCTTCAATCTCTTTGAGTGCTCGTATTGCAAGGGCAGTAGAATAGGAATCATCCCCCCAACTTCCATTTTGCTGCTGGGTGTTCTGTAAATAATCTCTGACTGATAACCCCTCGGAAAGTTTGCTTGCTGCAATGAGGGCACGGCTGGCAAGAGCAGTTTCGAATATTTTATTATCTTCTATGCCAAAACTGCCATCAGGGTTCTTTTGTATTAAGAGATATGAAGATGCAAGGTCAACGTATGATTGAAGGTTTTGGTACTCTGAAAGATATCCTTTTAACGCTAGTACAGTAAGAGAGGAGAGATAAATACTGCTATCATTATCTCCAAAACCTGATCCTCCATCTGTATTCTGCTTAGAGGAAATAAAGGATAGGGCGCGACCGATTATATCGTCGTCGTGGTAATTAGCAATTTTCAAAGCCTCAAGGGCTAGAACAGTATCTAACAAACTAGATTCACATTCCTTGTAAAATCCCCAACCACCATTAAAGTTTTGAGACTCAAGCAATGTATTCACTTTATATTCAACATCTTCTCCAGCCAAAGATAAAATTAAGATTTGATGCGCTAAGTCATCAATGCTTTCTGCCTCCTGTTCCTTTACCCAGTCTATTCCTGCTGAAACTTGACTATCATAGACATTGAGAGATAGCAATGTCTCCAAAACAGTATAAGTATCCAAAAATATCTTAGATTCATCCGACCAACTCCCGTCAACATTTTGAGAATTTAAAAGCCAGGATATGCCATTATCAATAGAATCTGTTTGAGCTTTAACCAATGTAGGTTTTATCAGCATTAATCCTGGTAACAGACTTATAAATATGAACAACTTAAATTTTATGGCTTTCATTATTTTTTAAATTCATCACATTCTTCTTAATGCATCTCAATGACCAAAACTATTCACTTCCCAAATATTTGCTTTAATCAGTAAGGAATGTCAGCATTTGTATCAATTAAGATTGTTTTCATGCTTCCAATTAATCCACCCGAAATACTCTGAATACCCAGATAAAATCCTGTCTCCCTATCATAAAAACTTTTGTTGCCGTGACTATCCTTTAAAACCCAAACATTCCACTTTTCCCAAGTTGCTTTCTCTATAATACGGAAATTACCTAACGAAGTTTCTAATTTTTTGCCCACCTGCATTTCATCAGGAGGAATCCAGATACAAATTCTTCTTCCTTTAAGCTTATCGAGTATCTTTGTTCTTTTAGAAGTTTTCATTGTTCTGACAGGTTTTTCCTTAATTACTCCGTAGCAATCGACTACATGAGTCACAATTTCTTCTAATATATGTGACTTATACACATCTTCCTTTAAAATCTTATATTCACTATTTTCTTCTTTTATTGAAAAAATTTCTTCATGAGACCCAGAATTTGTAATAACCTTATATTTAAAGTACATTCCATCAAAGAATGGTACTAATTCACTATATTTCTTCTGACATCCTGTAGTGAGTAAGAATACAAACAAAAAAATTGTTGGAAAGATACTTTTTTTAAATATTTCCATTTTACCTCCTTATACCTTATACAATTAATAGTAATAAATTAAGATACGTGAAATAAAGAATCATATAACCAGCTAATCCTTTAATTCTTCCGTAATTCATATTTTTGCACATCTCACCATAGTATACGGCATGTTTTGTCCAGGTATTAAACTCCGGATTAGGTTGATCAGCAACTTCTGGATAATCATTAAGCATCTCTATTATATTTGTTTTTCATATTATAAAAGTAATAAAATTATAATCATTATCAAGTAATGTTTCACTGATATTTAGAATTTCCTCAACATTTTCTGCTACCGTACCGCCCCCAGCAATCCCTCCCGAAATCATATAGGCTGCGGCACCGGTCGAGGTGTCCACAGCAATATATCCTATGCCGGTGTAATCAAAAT
>JAEOSP010000384.1 GCA_016840305.1 Candidatus Hodarchaeota archaeon | reverse complement strand
TTATTATATCACCTATTATGTTAAAAATTCGAAAATAGCCTCAATATTGTCAGTTCTACTCTCAAGATGTTTAATGTGAATACCATTTTCCGCGATTAGCTGAGTTACAGCTGAATAGAATTTACCAGGATTTTCAGTTGTAGCAATTAAATCGGTTGATTCCTCAAGATCAGTAAAACGGAGATTATTAACAAGATTGGCTTGAATAAGGGAAACAGAAAGACGCTGCAATTCAGGATAAGGAGCTTGAAATAGTATTTGATGAGGGAACTGATCTATCAAACCTAAAATATCCTCAGGAGCGCCTTCTGCCAATGATTGACCTCTATGGATTAGGATCATTCTTGTAGACATCTCATCTAATTCATATAAAATGTGGCTAGAGATAAGAATTGTCACTCCTGAATCTTCTCGGAGTTCTTTCACTAACCCCTTCATACTTCTACGTCCTAAAGGGTCTAAACCTCCAAATGGTTCATCAAGAATTAGTATACTAGGTTCATGCACAATAGCAGCCGCAACTTTTAATCTTTGTTTCATTCCTTTTGAATAGGCACCAATACGTTTGGCACCAGCATTCAAACCAACCCGCCTTATAGCCTTCTCTGCAGCTAAGGTTGCTTGTACCCGAGGAAGAAATAATCTAGCGAACGATTCAACAAATTGTTTTCCTTTCATCCAAGGATAGAGATCTTCATGTTCAGAAACATACCCTATTTCGTTTTTAAGTTTAGCATTATTGAATGGATTTTCACCGTTGATATGTACACTTCCAGTATCAGGACGAATCTCTCCCATAAGCAATTTGAGAGTAGTAGACTTTCCAGCACCGTTAGGGCCTAAAAATCCTGTAATCGAATTTGGTTTAACAGACATGCTTAATCTAGATAGTGCAACGACGTCTCCGAAAGATTTCGATACCTCAAATAATTCAATCATTTATTATGCCTCCAATATACTTGAATGATAATTATTGCTAGACCAACAAGAAGAATTAAACCCAGAGACGCATAAATCATCCATGCTTCAACCCCTAATCCATCCTGCAAATTTAGAAGTATTGTATCATCAAAAGAGGAATATTCGAATATAGTTGTTCCTTCCCACAGATGAGATATAATAATGAGAAGAGAGAGTACATCAAAAAGGATGGCAAACCCAACTTCACCGTTCTGGACAGCAAGATTAGGAACTATCATACTAATTAAGAAGAACAACATGAATGTTGTAAGTCCTGTATACAAACGTCTTTTTGATAATGAAGAAAATGCAAGCAAAATTATTCCATAAGTTATAATGATTAGCTCGCAAAGTGCAATAACGAAAACTAATATAGGAAGTGCATTTACAATATCAACATTACCTATACCGACAACGAGTAGTATGAATTCTAAAATAAAAGGTAAAGTAATTAGGGTGTTCCCCGCCAACAGGAATGCTCCAATTTTGGCTGATAAATATTCATGTTTTTCTAATTTTGAATAATAAATTTCTATAGTGTCGTTAGATAAATCGTCTGAGATCAACCCTGATCCAATCAGAACTACAATAATTAGAATGAATATACTCAGACCTCCTACCTGCATACTCATACCTGAACCATCTATATCTGTATCACTTGTTTCAAAAGAGCTTTGAAATGACACAATTGAGCGAAGAAGATCCTTTATCGTTGTCTCCAGTAATCCATTCGGGGTCAGACTTGGATCAGCTGCTAGCATCACATCCTTTAAGGCGAACATAAAAAGGTTTGTTAAGATAAAAGTAAAAACTAAAAAGCCAAAAAGGATTTTAACTGCTCTAGATCTCCTCCATTCCTGAATCCACCAGTGCCAAGAAGTTGTCCAGAGACGATATAACCGACCTTTACGTAATCCTGAAAATGGTCGGAACTGGAATTTCCTCACATAAGCTCCGTTTTCATTGGTATCTGAAGGAATACTCATGCAATCGCCTCCTCATCTCGATATAAGTTGAGGAAAACATCCTCCAATGTGCTTGATCGGCTTCCTAAATATCGAATTTCTGCATTTATATCAAGAGCTGCTGCGAAAATATCTTTCTCAATTGTTTGGGTCACATTTTGTTTAACTTCAATATAATTACTTTCTTGCCAAGCTTCTATTCCCCTTTTGTTTAGAGTAGATATTAATTCCTGCTCCATTATTCTTGTTTTTAACTTTACACTAATGCTAGTAAGTTTTCCTTTAGTAAGTTCACGAATTCTTCCACTAGAAAGAACTTTACCTTGAGAGATGACAATAGCATAATCAGTAGTCTGTTCAACATCACGTAACAAGTGTGAACTTAAGATAATATTTTTTTTCTGGTTAGTTTGTAAATCCTTAAGCAAATTCAGCATCTGATTTCTACCTTTAGGATCCAATCCGTTGGTTGGTTCATCACAGATTAGGATTTCAGGATCGTGAACAAGTGCGATAGCTAGTTTGACTTTCTGTTTCATACCCAGAGAAAATGTTTTCAGCTGTCGATATCGTTCCTCCCCTAAACCAACGTAGTAGAGACTGTCGCTCGCACGTTGTTTACTCTCAGATGACGCCAATCCATTCATACGGCCACAGAAAGCAACAAATTGCATAGCAGTTGAATCAGGAACAAAGCTAGAGTTAATTTCAGGCATGTAACCAATAATATCACGGATTTCATGAATTTTTGACCGAATATTATGACCTTTGACTTCTGCGTTACCACTCGTCGGACGAATTATTCCTAATAATGTCCTAATCAATGTTGTTTTCCCAGCTCCATTGGCACCGAGTAAACCGACACCCCCAGAGGGAATTTTTAATGTAATGTTTTCAATACCAAGAATTTTACCATAATATTTAGTCAATTCACTGGTTGAAATGATTTCTGAGCTCAATTTTTACCAACTTTTGTATTTCGTGATGAATATGCTAATTCCCCCGAACTAGTTTAAAAGAAATTACCTAGGGGCAAGAATAAAGGTTCATTAACACTTTTTTAGATTCCGAAACAAAATGCTTTATCTCTGTTAGTTGTAAAAAAGCATTAAAAATAGCTACAACATTAAAAAGGTATAAAATTTCTTACAGACCATCACCGCAGAAAGTTAATATATTACCACTTATTTTTACTTTCGTTTTCTCTTTGTAACCTTCATTCACTTAAACTAACGTCTTATTTTTCGTGATGAAAAAGTTATTTGCTCAAATATGGCAATACAAGTTAATTAGTAACAAAAGAGAAAAAACCCTCCCTCACTTGCTTAACTTCTTAAATGAGAGATTTTCGATCACTGGGTTTCCAAGCACCGAATTTGAAGATGTCATATAGTCCTTCAAGAAGATTAATCAGACCTACAATTCCAATTATAACCCGTACTATTGTATTTATGTTATTGAGGGCCCACATAAAATCAGGACTTGCGAAAAAATCTACAGGCATAACTGCTTGTAGAGCCAAATCAACTGTGAAAGGAAAAAACATAACCAAAACAACAGCTGAAATTGCACCCACGAAGTTTTTCCCAGCAGAAAGAATACGACTAACTCGGATTTTCCCAATGAGAACTAAACTTCCAAAATATAATAAATCAACTCCTAAGGAAATATAGAGTGCGAGAGCACCAATATAATACCAGTTTTCATTGAATAAGGGAAATCCTGAGATATCCCAGTAGAATAGGAGAGCCATGAAGAAAGCAGTGAATATACCTCCAATGAATCCACCAAAATGTTCCCCAAAAGCACCCCAGAAACTTACTTCCTTAACAGGTGTTTCTTCACGATAAAATTCAACTATTTTCCTTTCAGGTACGGGTTGAATATCTTTTTCAACCTCATGACGAATCTCATCATAGATATGTTTTTTATACTCATCACGAATCTCATTAACGAAAGTTCGCTGAAAAGTATGTCTTAATTTTCCAATTTGTTCTTTGAATAGCCGTTCGTCGTTTACATAAAGTATGATGATGAAAACTCCTGTGACACCAAGGCCTAGCAGGAAGGAAAACATGGAAACAATAGGTTCCTTGACAAAGTAATTCATTAACCACGAAAAGACGATAACGGCTCCAACTCCAACAACTGCAAGTATAATAAATTGTTCATTCTCCATTTTGGTCTCAGGAGT
The DNA here is from genome assembly GCA_016840305.1 of Candidatus Hodarchaeota archaeon. Next base: position 655 of record JAEOSP010000384.1, on the reverse strand, counting down.
GCGAAGAGGAGTTCTCCACTCCTTTTCATCAGGTTCTTCTTCCAAAAATTTGGAAGCTAAAACCTTGGGTTCTTCCATCATCATTAGGGCTTGTTCAAAGCAGTCTTGAATTGTTAAATCTTTGCCTTTATCTGAGATACGGTTCGCTAAGTCCCAGATATGGGCTCGTAATTCTTTTAAAATTTGATCTTTATCAGGAAGGGGTTCTAAATGCCTTCCGACTTCAGCTAAATATTGTTCAACATTTTCATGTTTATCGTTCATTTTTAATCCCCTTTAGATTCAATTAAATTTTCTAATATATTAAAATAATATCTCCAGTTCTGCCAAAGAGCATTGTACGCTCGTTCCCCTTTTGATGATAATTTGTAGTATTTTCGGGGAGGACCAGCTTCAATTTCTCCTAAACTAGATTCAATTAACCCATCGCGTTCTAAACGTCTTAGAATAGCGTAATAAGTAGCTTTTGAACCATCTAATTGTCCAGCTGTTTCAGAATATAATTTATCTCCAATTAAATATCCATATATTCCTTCATGCTGATATTTTCGTATTAGTGAGAGTAAAGCAAGTCGGAGCGTGCTATTGGATAATTGATTGATCTCCTTGGCGACCCATGAGGCTATTTCTTCAGTTTCTGACATTTTCAGCAAAC
>JAEOSP010000042.1 GCA_016840305.1 Candidatus Hodarchaeota archaeon | reverse complement strand
GGGGGCATAGACTCATCAATTATGTGTAGAATATGTCAAAATAATTTTGGAATAGATACATCTTACTCGACTGGATACCCATTTGAAGATCCAGCGCTAAATGTTGAAAAAAGATACGCTTTATCAGCAGGAAAAGCACTTGGAATGAACCATCATTACTATGAGGCTACAATTCAAGATTACCTTATTGGTTTTCTAGAGGCAATATCACTGGCTGAAGAGCCTCTTCATCACTTACAGTCTGTATGCTTACATTTACTTTTTAAAAAAGGAATCCCCCAAAATAAGCGAATCATAATACAAGGACAAGGAGCCGGCGGATCTTTTGGTAACTTTCGTAATTATCTCTATTGGAAGGATAAATTAATAATTAAGTTATTATCCAAGAAAACATTGAAAGGAAGCCTGAGAAGAATATCTAGAATAACCGGAAGAAAAGGAAAAATACTGATAGATATCCTAAATAAATCTACGTCAAATTATCCCTTATCTAATCCGACCCATCCTATTTGGTCCTCGCATGCTTATGGAAGCAAAAAATGGGTACGTAATTACTTCAATGTGACGGATGAAGATATCATTAAAGGACAGTATGGTTCAATCAAACAATTTGAACATAAATCAATTTATGATATTACATCTCTATATTCTTTTTTCGGAGATGAAGATATCACTTCATTAATATGGAGTAAAATTGGAGAAGGGAATAGGAGAATTCTTTACTCTCCTTTTTATGATTTGAATGTCTTAAATTATGTTTTTTCAATACCTTGGAAATTAAAACTAAAAAGGCCTGAAAATATATTACGAAAAGAAATCGCTCATCGATGTAGAGTACCTGAATGCATTATTAATCGTCCTAAAAGCGGATTCAACATTCGAACAAAACAGTGGTCAAAGAAAGGAGGTACTTTTGAACCTTTAGTTCCGTTGGTTTTGAAAGTATTTGATGAAAGGCAAATTCGTGATATGCAGTCTGATGATCCAAAAAAGGCAATGACATTTTGGAACATCCTAAATTACTCAATTTGGAAGCGATTATGTATAAATGATGAACCTTTAGAAGTATTGTTAGATGAACTGAATGAGACAATCTGAACTTCGGTTAATAGCATGTTTACGTAAGGGATTGGCCAAATATTGCTTCATAAGGTAACATTGTCATAAAAAAGTGAGACATTGGCGCGGATTATTACATAGATTATGATGACTTCAACTTTCCCTTACTCTTTTTTTGAGTCAGATATGATTGTTCTAGCAGCTTCTCGAGCTAAGTTTATAGCAGCATTGTTGTTGAGTGTGGTGTTATACATCCTAGAAGTGTTGGCTAAAAAGATATTTGGTGAAGGTGTTTTAAAGTCTGTAGTGTAATCGAAGGAATTCAATTCATGTAGAGGTTGGACATATTTTTCTCGAAAAATCTTCTTATGTAAAATTTCTTCATCCTTTAAGTCGGGGAAAACCGACTTTAACTTTTCCACGAATAACTTTATAATTTTATCATCAGCAATTCCATTCATGGGATCATCGCTTCGTAAATATTTGGGGAGATAAATCAAATGCTTCTCGCCTAACACCTGTGGTGAAATGATGTTGGTGGTTTCAATGATGCCCGTAAATGGAAGCTCTTTATCAAGGAGATTGATGACGTAAAATGGGGAAAGTTTGCGGCTGAGTATCAATAAAACACAAATAACACCGAGGTATTCAACATGTTGTAATTGTCGCCAGGATGGATGATTGTCACCTTTATTTACAACTTTTAGAACTTCCGGGAATGGAATTGTGAACAAAAGCTTATCAAATTTTATACTGCCCGAGCTTGTCGCCAGGATAATATGTTCGCCGTCTTGAATTGAATCCAAACTCAAAGCCGGAACATTTGTGACTGTCTTCACATTTAACTCAGATAACTTTCTTTGAGCGGCGTTCAGCACTGTGTGGTACCCTCCGTGCACATAGCCCATTTTCTCTCGCTTGTTCCAGGAACTTCGTGCACCATAGAGACGAATGATGGTCGCCCAGATAAAGGATGCGGAGGTTCTGTCCTTGGCATCCCCAAGTTTGCTGCGAAGAAGCGGCTCCCATATATTTTCGTATACTTTTTGTCCAAAGACCTTTATGAGCCATTGATGTGCATAAATTTTATCCAGCTTTGAGGGCTCCCTTATTCGGGCACTGCGAAAGATGCCGAGGCCTAAACGAAATTTCTGCCAAAATGATAGGAATGGGAAGCGGATAAAATCTATAATTGAAGAAAAAGAAACTAGCTTCCCTTTTCCGCAAAAACCAATTTTTGTTTCTTGCCAGAATAATTCGGATTCCAGATTCAACTCTTTCATAAATTCGATCATATGAGTGTCAGTAGGAAGAATGACATGATAAAAACGGTCGCATATAACATCCTGCCACTGATAGTAAGAACTCAGGCCGCCAAGCTGATTTTCTTTTTCAAAAATGGTTACATTAAAATGATTTGTTTTTGCCAATTAAATGGCAGCAGCTATACAAATAATACCACCTCCG
>JAEOSP010000383.1 GCA_016840305.1 Candidatus Hodarchaeota archaeon | reverse complement strand
GACTTCAATATTTTTGGGTCCGAGTGAAGATTTTGCCTCTAATTCGTAAGATTTCCCTTCAATAGATTGAAAATCTATTTTTTCCCATTGTTTCTTTCCTTTTTCTGTTAATAATTCTTGAATATCAAATCCAATGTTATCCTTCTTCAGGACATCATGTATCGAATAGAATCGTTCATTCGCCCAAATAACTTTACTATCGGCTATGTTTCTAATATACACACCCGTTTCGACTTTTTCAAGAACTTTCTTTAGCAAGCCTAGCTCTTTTTCAATATTCAGTTTATCCAATGAAAGACATCCTTGTCGAAATGGTACTTAGTAGATACAAGTAAATATCGCTTATAAATTCGTCTTTTTAATTAGTAACTCTTGGGCACAAGAATTTTATTATTGAATACAAGCGTTCTACAAGATGAGTATTATGAGTCAGAATGATTTAATTATCCAAAACGCACTCCTCCGTGATGGAAGAAGAGTTAATATCGAACTTGAAGATGGTAAAATTAAAAAAATATCACCTGAGGATATTAAAAATCCATCAATCGATAAATTGATAGATGTGGAGCAATCATTAGTAACAGAGTCATTGATTTCACCTCATATACATTTAGACAAAGTTTTAATTGGTGAAATTATTGAACCAAACAAATCAGGCACTCTATGGGAAGCTATACAAAAAACTTGGGAAGTCAAACGGAATTACACGGTAGAAAATATAAAAAAGCGTGCAAGCCAAGTTATCGACAACCAAATTAAATTTGGTGTAACAAAAATTCGCACACATGTAGATATTGATTCTATTGGGGGCATTATGCCATTAAAAGGATTATTAGCTGTACAGGAGGATTACCGTGACATTATTGACCTTCAAATTGTTGCTTTTCCTCAAGAAGGCATATTAAAAGATGAAGGGACAGATGAGTTATTGAATCAAGCATTAGAACTAGGGGCAGGAAAGAACACACTACTCGGTGGAATGCCTCATAATGAAAATACTGATGATGATTCAAAAAGGCATATTGATATTCTATTTGATTTAGCAAAACAATATGATGTTGATATTGATTGTCACACGGATGAAACTGATGATCCAAATTCCCGAACTTTACAATATCTAGCTGCAAAGACAATTCAAGAAAAATATCATGAGAGGGTAACAGTGGACCATATTTGTGCTCTTTCCAGTTATGATGATTATCATGCTGCCAGAGTCATCACATTAGTGAAACAAGCGGGGATAAATGTTGTTACAAATCCACCAACAAACATGGTATTACAAGGACGTTTAGATACCGGAGCTCAGCGTGTGGGTATTACAAGAGTGAAAGAATTACTCAATGCTGGAGTAAATGTTACTGTTGGGCAGGATTGTGTCCATGATCCATATTATCCGTTTGGGAAGGGTGATATGCTTGAAGTTGCCAATTTACTAGGTCATGCTGCAAAAATGACCACAACAAAGGATATCAATATTTTATATGACACCATTACTGTTAATGCTGCAAAAACCATGGGAATCAAACATGATTTTAAGGAAGGAGCTCCTGCAAATCTTGTGATTCTACACGGAGTCAAAAATGTCCATGAAGCAATCCGAACAACTCCCACTGCTCGTACAACTATTCGTGAAGGAAAAATAATATCACAAACCACCTATGAACAGAAAAAATTTTATTAAAATAAATAATTATTGATAAGATTGTTTCAATAGAGCAGAAAACAAAATTGTCTTTGCATTCAAAATAGTAGATTTTCTAGAAATAAACAGAACCATAATAAGTATAGAGAGGCCTCGGGTAAGATTCCCAGTTTTGTATGATTCAAGTTTGGTAATTTTGAAAATAGTAAACGTCTTATTTTATCAGCAATGGGGTGTAAGTAATATCGTTTTCCCCAATCAGGCTGATTTTTTCTTTTCGCATAATTTCTAAGGAATAGCCAATCCCAAATATCTACGAAATTAGCCGATAGCATCCCAATGAAATAGGTTTGAATATAAATTACTATAAGAAAAAAACTGAATGAATATACGAAGAGGTGCCATCTGAACCAGAAATTCCCTGGTTGCCGCTCAGGTGGATGATAGGTAATCTTCGCTAAAGCATCGACAAAAAAATGTTAACAAAAGCCTAAAACGATTACTAATAGAAATAAGAACCATGTCGATCCTTAAAACAACTGAAACACAAGGAATTAAATCAGAATTCCTAATAAAACGTGAGTGGGTAATTGCATCAGCTAGGGCCTCGGATTCATAAACAAGAATTGAGAGAGGATAATCCTTTCGATTATTTTACCTTTGTCAATTCCCTTAATTTAGCATATAAGTTTTATATCTGAGAATTTTTAACTCTAATACTTAGTTGGTGACATATTCTGGATACTAAGATTTTAGTTCGTTTTGAAAGTGAAGATGAAGCTGTAAAACGTTTCCTTAAAGAGGAGTGGCTCTCAGCAAATATTGCTCAATTTGGACGTGATATTTCAGAGGAAATGAATAAAAGAGTCACCATAACTGCTTATGATGAATCTTCTCCTCCTCCTCAATTAGTGGGAGTGGGTCTTTGTCTCATAATTGGAAATATAGTACGGTTGACACACCTTTTGATTAAGGAAGAATTTAGACAAAAGGGTGGTATAGGAAGTCAGATTTTGAGGAGAATTGAGGAACTTGCACATGAACATAATTGGCATAAAATCCGTCTGACTACAATACATCAAAATATTCCTTTCTACCAGAAAAACGCGTATACAATTGAAGCGGAATTAAAGGATGATGCCTTCAATAAAACTTGGTTTATATTGTCAAAATTCATTCATCAGTAAGTAAAAGAATATTTTTAGTATTTTCGTTTCAATAAGGTATAAACACAGCCAATCAGCCAAAAAATTGCTGTTACACCCAAAAAACTGAATTTAATCATTGCACAGGTTGAAGCTACAAAAGGTGCGAACGCAGGGAACGAGGAAGGAGATGTTAACATTAAAATGAGATTTACATTCTCAATCACATCAAAAATTGCTGCTAAAAACGGTACCAAAGCTATTTTATATCCCCAGCTATTCATCGTCCCTTGAAAAATTTTACGGGTTAGAATGATGGTTAGTCCAGCCATAGCAGTTGAATAGAATACTAAGAATCCAAAATCTAGTAAAGTTACTCCTATTTCTTTTAATATCAAAGAATTTCCCCATGCTGTGAATATAATATCAATTTGGGTTATTGTCCAAGCAAATTCTAGTTCCATTACCCCATAAGGGGTCAAAGATTTTAATTCGATTTCAACCGGACGCATTAACAAAAATATTATACCAGTAAAGATCAAGGAAATTATAGTAGCTATATATAATGTCTTATCCCGTGGAAAATCACGTAAATTATTAATTTTAGCAAACATGTTCTTCAAACTCTTTTTAGCTTCTATATATTATTTGTTATATTCCTTTATTAAAAATTCACCGAGTTCTTTAGCAGTATCTTGAAGATCACCAGCATTACTGACTGTTTTGCTTGGTGACGGCATGTCAACATGCTTGTTCATACGGGTTAAACGTTTACTCATTCCCTTATGATCTTCTCTACCACGATTTTTAATCCTTGATTCAGCTATTTCTTTCGGTACAGTAACCAAAATTATG
>JAEOSP010000382.1 GCA_016840305.1 Candidatus Hodarchaeota archaeon | reverse complement strand
AGGTTTCTATTGAGAATGAATTTTCTTGAGGGATAATAACTTCAGGCCTCATAACACCAGCCCTAATCTGAGTTGATCCATTTACTGAAGACATTTTTCCTTCCAAACTGGATAATAATTCGAAAGCCTTTATAGAAATGGGCATCTCACCGAACCCCTCTGTGATAATTATTGTTAAACCCAACTCTTCTTCGCCCGTTATGGCTACACCAATGTCCTCTCCCATGATCCCTATTAAATCCTCAACATCTATACCTCCGACAATAATTCCATTGACTCCAATGTCTACAGCTTTGAGAAAAGCCTCTCTTGATAAAAGACGTCCCCCTACTACAACTTTACCTTTATGTTCAAGACGTATCTTATCTTCAGTTAGATCTTCATCAGGTGATGAAACGACTAATGTGATTTCACCGTGGTTTTCTCCTCCCACACCAAAGATGCCTTGAATGAACGAGGCTTTCGTTTCAATTTTTGCCCCTCTATTTGGTAATATCTCCTTAACCCGCCCGGGTATATAGGCCGATACAGAGATAGGAACAGGTGATTCTCTTATTATTACTCGACCAGTTATTTCAGAAATATTTTCAATTATTCCGGAAACCGGTGAATGAACGAATTTCTTTATCAACCCAAATAAGAATATATCTTTAGCAATCAATTCTCCCTCTTTAACGAATTCAAAGGTTTTTTTTAATATATATTTTTCAGCATCAACAGGATCGACTCCAAGAAGCTCTGAAACATTTACGATATATGGATCTCCAGGTATTTCGGTATGTGCTATAAGGGTGTCTAGATCTACTCTATCTCCTAAACTTACTAACACTTCTCCATCAATTGGTAGAGTTCTATCTTTCACAATAACTTCCATATTTTTAATTTTCAAACCAGGTGTATATGCATGTACTTCTTTTTTGATATTTTTAACCATTATTATCATCACCTAATTTATTTAAAAATGTCTTAGGATATAATTCAAGAGATTTCCACCATTTAAGTATTTGATTTTTTCTTTGCTCTTTTTCTTCTGGTAATTTCAAAGGCCTTCCCCTTCCATCAATAATTAATCCTACAACCCCTCCATAAACAGTAGTTTTAATTTGTTTACCACCACCATAATCCAATACCATTCCTCTTTTTAGATCAATATCAAGTATAGCTTTTTTATTTTTATTTAGAGGTATTCTTTTAATATCCCCAAATGAAATTTCTTCATTTATAATTCTACCATCAGGCATTTCGATCTTCATATCCATAATCTTTGAGCCTTCATTTGATATACCTACTGGTGCAATTACTGTTCCGAGTGGGATTAGACAGTCTTTTTCAAATATTTCCCAAGCTGCCTCATTACATACAGTAGATAATACACCAAGATGAGGCATCATAAAAACACTGTCTTGATACATTCTTGTAACACCTTCGGGCTGAAAAGCATCCGTCAGAATTAAAAGGGATTGAACCCTCCTTGGAGCGTGGGAAAGGAGACCCCCGGTACCACAGATGATATTAATATTCATCATATGAATGTACGTATCCTCTAAAGCTTGTTCCAAAATATCACTAATAGTTCTTTTAACTAATGTACCCTTTAAACGGGAGGCTATAGTTTTATGATGTTCAAGTCCAAGTCTTAATGCCTCCCTAGCGATTGCATGTTCCATAATCAAATCATTTATAGTATGAGGTAATGTGGTTGGTCTAATCATTTTATTTTTAACTCGGCGGTAAAGATCTTTTCTTTCAGTTTCAATAGGAAGCCATTGAAGAACTTTTTCAACTCCTGATTCTTTAAGAACATTTGAAATACTATAACTCATACCTAGATTAGCACTCACACTTCGTACAAATCTATTATCAACTATTGAATAAATGTTAGTAGTTGCTCCTCCAAGTCCCACTCCAAGAACGTTTGTATTGAAGTTATTAGCTATTAACTGCATTGCCAAACCTTCTCCAGCTGGAGTGGGCATAATATCAACATCGGTCCATTTCATTAATTTCGAATATCCAGGAGCGTGACTCATCACATGCTCCATAAAAAGATCATGTATTGCATTCCTTGATGGTTCAATGTTTTCTATCGATAGCTGGGGTCTTATATTTTCTACTATATTCAACTCATATTCTTTTTCAAATAGTTGTTTGATTTTAGAATGTATTTCATTATTTCCAGCATAAACAAGAGGAAGCCTATATGCTTCACCTAATCTACTTTTAGGTTTTGCTGCGGATATTATCTCAGCCATACTTATAACGTGTTTGACCGTACCTCCATCTGTCCCTCCTGCTAGTAGCATCATATCCGGTCTGAGCTTCTTAATTCTTTTAATTTTATCATGAGTTAGTCTTCCATCGTCACTGGATAATATATCCATCACTATAGCTCCTGCTCCTAATACTGCCCTATTTGCACTTGCTCCAGTAATTTCTTTAACAACTCCAAAAACCATCATCTGTAGGCCTCCCCCTGCACTGCTTGTCGTACAGTACAGGTCAACGCCATCCTTACCATTATAGGGAATGATAATACCCTGCCCATCCTCGGAGAGGATATTGTGATCCATTAACTCCTCGATTTCACTCACAGCGTTCCTGACGCCAAGTGTTACATCCTCATAAGGCGCTTCCACAGTGGT
>JAEOSP010000041.1 GCA_016840305.1 Candidatus Hodarchaeota archaeon | reverse complement strand
TAAGAAGTGCCTTTTTCATCTGTATTCGGTAGCATGAAAATGAATTCATCTCCTCCTAGACGCGATACAATATCTTCTGCACGCAGGATCGAATTAAAACGTCTGGCCAACTTAATGAGCAAAGTATCCCCGATATTATGACCGAGGGAATCATTAATATTTTTAAAATGATCAATATCGATAAAGAGAACTGCCAATTTTTCATTTTTCCGCTTCGAAAGATTGATAGCATATTTTGTATGCTCTTCCAATTTATTTCTGTTTGGAAGCCCGGTAAGTGAATCGAAATTGGCAAGGTAATGTATACGCTCTTGAGAGTGCTTTTTCTCAGTAATATCCTCTTTGATCGCCATAAAGTGGGTGATACTTCCATCCGCATCAAAGATTGGAGAGGCTTTGACTGCTTCGATATATTCCGTTTTATCCTTGCGTTTATTCAGAAATTCACCAGTCCATCTTTTACCTTGTATCAATGTTCTCCACATAGTTTCATACGTATCAAGTGGTGTCTTTCCGGATTGAAGAAGACGTGCATTCTTCCCGATGGCTTCCATCTTTGTATATCCTGTTGTTTTGGTAAAAGAATCATTGACATATTCGATATTACCATCTAAGTCAGTAATGACTATGGTATTAGGGCTTTGTTCCACTGCCTGGGAAAGCTTATGTAACGTATTCTCTATTTTTTTACGTTTAGTGATATCTCTGGAAGAGGCATAGATATAGGGCGTATTATCTAACATAATACGCCTAGTCGTGATGTCAACATTAAAGATACTGCCGTCTTTTCGTTTGTGCATAGTTTCAATATTTATTGGGGTGTTTGTCATGGATGAAAATTTTTCATCAATAAATTCCCGTGGAAACCTTGCTTCCCAATCATATATACTTAGATAAGGCGCTTCTTCTTTATTATAGCCAAGCATTTTCAAAAATGAAGGGCTGTATTCAACAAGTTTACCATCTATACTCATCAAATGAATTCCATCGATTGAAGATTCGAGCAATGTGCTGAGCCATGATTTGTTTAATTCAAGTTCTTTAGTTTTTTGTTTCAGTTTTTGGCGGTTGTAAAAAAGTGTCAGGATAATAAACAATAGAACAAAATAGACAAGTAAGCCTCCCAATGTCAAAAGTAGAGGATAATTGCTATCTAGATTGGCATCAAACTTGGGTGTGCTTGAAAAGTGGATATGCCATACTCTCCCACCGATTTGAAATTTTTCGTCACGTTGATATTTTTCAGGATAAGAGGGTGAAATAACAGGTTTATACCGATTAGAGTGAGTTGTCGTATATGAAGGTGATTTGTTAGAGCTATAAAGAAGGTATTCTTCTGAGAGGGTTTCGTTATCATAAATTTTAAAATTGAGTAATGGATGTTTTGTGTTTATAAGGGTATCCATAAGATCGTTCATACGAAAAGGACTGTAAACAAATCCAATAAGTGCATCACGTCGTGCTTCAATCGTTTTAGGCATTTTTGTTGTTTTATATAATGGTAGATACATAAGAAAACCAGCTTGAACATCTGCATCGATCTCTTGAACCAGTGTCACTTTGCCTGAAACAGATGGACGACCTGTATCTCTTGCCCTTTCCATTGCTTTACGGCGAACGGGATTGGAAAACATATCGTAGCCGATTGCTTCCATATTGCGTTTGTCCATTGGTTCAAGGTAGAGAATCGCACTGTACTGTTCTCTTTTCCCTTCAGGTTTAAGTGTAAAAGATGCATAGTCATCAGCATGAACTTTTTTCAAGAATGGATCAAGCTCTTCCGGAGTAAGCATCACAGAAAATCCAATGCCTTGAAAACCAGGATAATATTTTTTGGTTTGAAGTGCTGTTACATAATTATGCCACTCTTGTCGGCTAATATTGTTGCTTCCATGAAAGTATGCAATACCACCTAGCAAAGCATTTTCATACCTTTGCATCCTTTTTTCGATATTATGCAGTGACATAGTTACTTTATCTTCAAAATATTTTTTTGCCTGATTGCTATAATACTCTTTTGAATAATCCCAAATAAAGATGGCAGTCGAGATAGAGAATAAGAAGATAAGTATAACAATCATTTTATGTGAGAAAAAGACTTTACGAAAGAAAAGATATGAACTGATTTGTCTTAACATAAGGATCCTCTTATTTCGTTATGATTGTATGATCAATGTTATATAAAAAATTTTACTATTAATATAATAATTTCACTCTTATAAATTATTATAATATATTATATATTAAATAGTGTCTAGAAATAAAGATAGAAAGTATCAGCAGTGTTTTGATTATCATGTCAGCTACTTTATATCGTTGGCATATATGTTAGTATTAGTTGAGTATAGATTGGGTGACTTATTTTATAGAGATGTTTGTAAAATACAAGGTATTGCTACCTACGTATTTGTTTTAAAAGTTTAAGTGAAAAATATTGAG
>JAEOSP010000381.1 GCA_016840305.1 Candidatus Hodarchaeota archaeon | reverse complement strand
AGGGTTATGATCCTAACGAAATTCGAATGTCTGATATCTTTGAGTGTTGGACAGGTGAAAAAGGTCCTGGAATAGGACTTGTTGGAATTCCTTTCGATTCAGCAGTTTTTGGAAGGAAAGGAGCTAAAGGTGGTCCAAAGAATATCAGGGATTCAATTCGATATTTTAAAGCATATGATTGGTCTTTGGATTTCTGGTTTGGTGACAGAAAAGTCATAGATTTTGGTGAGATTATTTTAGAAGCTGAAACAGTAGCTGAAGCACATGAGTTAGTTAGTGATGTAATTTTCAAAATAGCATCTCAAGGTTTTAAAACAGTCATTCTGGGTGGAGATCACTCTATAAGCTACCCAATTGTCAAGGGTTTAAGAGATGCTCATAAACCAAAGAAAATTGGTTTAATTAATATTGATGCTCATCTTGACGTTAGAGAAGTTATTAATGGACGAATCTCAAGTGGAACACCATTTAGGCGTATTTTAGATAATAATTTAGTTTCTGGTGAGAATTTCGTTGAGATTGGAATTAGAAATTTTGCTAACGCAAGAACTTATCGAAGATATGTTGAAGATAAAAATGGTTTGATCTTTACGGTGGATGATATACGTGAAGAAGGTTTAACAAAAGTAATCGAAATGGCGATACAAAGAATTACCAAAGGAACAGATCTAACTTATATTTCAATAGATATGGATAGCCTTGATCAAATATATGCTCCTGGCGTAAGTGCTCCAACACCAGATGGATTAACACCGCATCAAATAATAAGAATAATTCAATCAGTAGCATCAAAAACAGAGCTCATTGGAATGGATATTGTTGAGCTGAATCCCTTATTTGACACTGCAAACACTACTGCAATTAATGCAGCAAATTTTCTCGTACAATTTATCTCATCAATATTTTGGGAAGAAAAAAAGAAGAAATAAGTTAGGTTTCCTATCTTCTTCTTCGGTAAGTGAAAACATATACTCCGTAGAGAAGCACACCAAGACCACCTAATGATGAACCAGAGATAATGAAGAAAAGACGCCATTTCCATCTTATAGGTTCAAAATTGATGTTGCCAACTCGATCTATTATAGCCTGAAAGCAATTTAAGAATGCAACAGGTCGAATGATGTAATCTGAAGCCTCTTCAGCAGTTCTCCATTCTTGTACGCTTCTTGATTCTACCTCTATGTAATACCATGAATTATAGTAGTAATCATAATTTGGTGCTTGGTAAAGTGCTTTCAGTTGAAAGAAGCCAAGATCGATTAAATCTTGCATTAATCCTCTAACATCGTTTGTCGTTAAATCATTACTTTGATATAATTCCTGTTCACCATATTTGAGTTCTACATAACCATCAGGAAAAATAGCAAAATGATAGTAAGGATTTGGTCCTATAGGATTGTAAACCCAGTAAGCTCCTGCAGTGTAAAAAGTTCCTGCAAAGTGTTGAAGATCAATGATAAAATCGTCAAAATCTATTGTTGGAGTTTCTTTTAACTCGCCTATTGTAATAAGAATAGATGCTGTATGATTTAGGTTGGGGTTATTTTCTTGATAGAAAAACGCGGAGACGTTGATTAAAGTCCCAGGTTCGTATATACTTACATTCCAATCGTATCCCAACCACCAGTAATATTCATTGTAACGAGAGTAAATGTAACTCGAATTAAAAATGGTGCTTTCATTGGCATACATTTCAAAGACATATTCTTCATTATCATCATAAAACGGTAATGCATCCCAATAATAATAATTCACAAATAAGACAACTGGATTATAGATAATCTCACTACCATTGAAAATATCCCAGAAAATTGGTTCGTCATCAGCATTAATTATTGTTTTTGGTTTAATTTGCTCAGTAAAGCAATCACCAAAGAGATCCTCACCCCGAATCTTTTTTCCTTGAATATCATTTAGATTCACTACTTGATGTGAATTTCGACTTTTAATTACGAAAATAGAGCTTAGGAAAATGATCAAAAGAAAAACACTGACACTTATTGACGACTTTTTTTTCATTATACCCACACCCAATCAACTTACTGTAGAAGTGAATTACAATATAGATTATTAATTTTCTTAAGATGATATTTCTCTTTTACGTCTTTTTTCTTGTCTTAAATTTCTTTGATGCCAAAGCACATGGGAATTATATGTTGTTTGCCACCTTCGTTCAAAAATTAGAATAAATACTCCTAATAGGATCATCAATAAAAATACAATTCCGGCTCCCGCAAAGAAAATTGACATGATAAAGGTGGAAGGGAACTCAAAAATACTCCCTATAATTACGGAAAGCAATCCTGTAACTAGCATAGCTAATGTTCCACCAAATAATATGTTTAGAATGATATACCACAATGCAATATATTTTCCTTGTAGAGGAAGCTTTCTCTCTTCTCTATCTGGGGATTTTTGCAGATGTCTTCGTAGTTTTTCATATCTCATGTAATGAATAAAGGTGATGCCTATGAAAAAATTTAATATGATAATAAGTGAAGAAATTAAAAAATAAACTTTAGTTTCATT
>JAEOSP010000380.1 GCA_016840305.1 Candidatus Hodarchaeota archaeon | reverse complement strand
AGACGTCAATACGTGTATATATCGAAAGAAGAAAATGGGGACGAGAAGTAACAGTCATTGCTGGTTTATCGAAAGATATTGATTTAAAACCCTTGACGAAGCGACTTAAGAAGAAGCTAGCAACAGGCGGTACTACTAAAGAAGGCCGAATTGAGCTTCAAGGGAATTTTATCAGAACAGTCGCACCAATCTTAATTGATGAAGGATTTCCAGAAACATCTATTGAGTTAAGAGATTGATAACTGTTATTTCCAGAAATCGATGTACATCATATTCCATTCCTTCTGGATAATAGAAAAAATTATGACTTACACCTTGGAACAAGGTGTGGTTCAATATAGCTAGATAAGTCAAGTTTTGGATTTTACAAAACTGACGTTAATCTTGAGGAGTCTCTATAGCTTCAACTAAATGTTTTCCACATATAACTTGATCAATAGAATGGATTGAACCATGTAGATCATTGATTGCTTTTAAAATTAATGAATAATCAATATTCGTGCCTTCTATGACAACTTTCAAATTTTCTGTCTTAGCATCGATCTCAACTAAAGTGCAATTTACAGCACTTACAGTATCTATTTGCTCCAACGCAATAGCAAAGGACACTAGTGAAGGATCATGTAGTTTCAACACATCTAGGACCAGCCGACGAACACCACCGACTTTAGAAAAGCTTTTTCCACTCTGTTCATCAATTATATCAGACATAGTTACATAGACACCTAAAATTTACTCTTTTAGAATTGAATTCTGTAAGAAATACGCTACAAAAAAGGTTTTTAAATATTAGGAGATGAAAATTCATAATGTGACTCACCAATGTCGAAGTTAAACCGTTTTTTCACTGAAGAAGTGGGGGAAAAATCAAAGGAAAGTAAAACCTCAGATAAGCAAATGCCAAGAATATATACCCGTAACAAACCATCGCGTTCTTTCAAAGATCTAACAAAAAATGATTTTTTAGAATTATTAGAACCAGTAATCAATCTATTACCAGGTTTCTCTGCAAATCTTGCTTGGACTCGACAAAAAATACTACCAAATAAGCCAAATGTACTTCCAGAGGAACTAGCAAGTATTTTGAATATCCCTCTTTTAGAGGCATATTTTATTCTTGACCGTCTGCAAAATTTTTAATCTTCTGATTTGGACTTAAACATTAATTCAGCAATTTCCTCATATGAATTAATCTTCTTAATTGCATCGTTACACCCATATATCAAGGGGGTATTATTCAGAGCTGTTGCTTTTTCCTTCGCTTGTTCAAGTTTTTTTGCCGCCTCACTGAAATGTTGAATCGCTTCAGGTTGTAATTTGTCGTATTCGACGACTGCTTGACAGAATACATACATTGCATCAAAATATTGAATTTGCGGTTCAAAAGTCACACTCAATTCTTCGCTTGGTATATTTGATAGAACTCTTTCTAGAGTTTGTTTTGCATATAAAAACCTCAATGCTGCTTGTTCGTTATTATCTTTTGAGATGAAATCTTTTGCTAACGCTTCATAGTAAGAAGAAAGTTGTATTTGCTCTTGAAGTTCAAACTCAACCGTATCCTGAAGTTTCCTCAACGATCGAAAAAGTTGTGCTGCCTTATAATAATTTTCCATCGCCTCATGAAAGAGTTCATCCTGAGAGAATAGTACACCAGAATTGAAATACCCTTCAGCTTGAGTGATTAGTCTCTCAATAATTAGACCAATAATTACTTCACGGGTTTCATCAAAATCAGCATTGCTGGATTCTTGACCTAGAAATCTTGCCTTTCGGAATAATCGAAGAGCTTGATATAATTCCTTAGTATTTTTATCACGATCCCCTTTTAACTTAAATAAAAGACCAGAAATATAGTATATATTACGAAGCGAGTCAAAATAATGAATGTAATCCTGAGAAGCTTGTTCTAGTTCTAGTTCTGTTGTGTATCTTTTTATTGATTCATTAAATAGAATTTCTGCTTGAGCAAAGTCTTTTGTTTGAATACTCTTATGAGCACGAAGGTTTTGGATTCGAGCATCAATTCTTAGTAAAAGACGGTCAATATCATATTGCCATTGAGCATAATACTCCGGAAATTCATTCTGAGTTTTTGAGATACTTTCACGAAGTTTCTGGAAGTTGGATAGGGATTTATCAATCCGATTATTTAGAAAGAAAAACTCACTATTTAGGAAGAGGCGCAAATTCTGGCTAAAATTTACATAGAAATCCACATCTGTGTTTTCTTGTGAGCTTAAGTCTTCACTTAGTTGATCACACAAACTTACAATATCTGCTGATTTATCAGCGGAGGTCTGATAATCTTGAGATAGAATTTCTTTGATTTTGAGCTCTATTGTATCATCAGACATTATCTAACCACAAATAGCTTACAATTATTAGTAAAAGAGATTTTGTATTGATATTCAATATTATTTTTCTGGAGTGGAGCTATGATAAAAAAGATTTTCATATTATTAAGATTCCATTTCTAATGTAAAAGATCAGTTGTTGTACAAGTTTACGGTGTAGAAAATGAGTGATTGGACATCAGAAGAAGATATTACTGAAGAAGAGAAAATATATTACTATAGGAAGGCAGGTGAGATAGGATACGAGGTTTTGAATACTGTAAAAGGTATGATCAAACCTGGAGTTTTAATTATCGAAATTTGCGAGACAGCTGAAAAAATGATTTTAGAAAAAGGAGCAGATGGATTAGGTTTTCCAACAAACGTATCTATCAATCATATTGCAGCTCACTACTCAAGTCCTCATGGCGATGAAAGTGTTATACCTGATTTTGGTTGTATAAAACTAGATATAGGAGTTCATGTGAACGGCTATATTGCTGATACAGCTATATCAGTTGCTTTATCTAAGGAGCTACAGAACCTCCAAAAAGCCGCAAAAGAGGGTTTTAATGCAGGAATGGAAATCATTCAAGCTGGAACTCTTCCTTCGATGGTTGGAGGCCGTATCGAAGAAACTATTACAGGCTATGGTTACCGTCCTATTAAGGAACTGACTGGTCATAAATTAGGTCGGTATGAACTTCACGGGGATAAGAGATTACCAAGTGTAAGTTCTCCATACGATCCTGCAGAAGCAGCATTAGAAGTAGGTGAAGCTTTCGCTCTGGAAACCTTTGCTTCAACTGGATCGGGCAGTATTCATGAAATAGGCGGATCAAGATATATTTATATGCTCTTGCCCCGTAGAATAGCTATACGTAACCCTCAGTCACGGAAAATATACTCTACAATATATAAAAAGTATAAAACACTACCTTTTGCAGCAAGATGGCTCACATCATATGATGGCTTTAATCCAGCAAGGGTTCGCTTTGCTTTGAGGGAACTTCTCAATCAAGGTGGTGCAGTTGTGTATCCAACGCTAGCTGACGATAAAGGAAGTTTCATTGCTCAGCATGAACACACATTTGTAATTACTGAAAGTGAAGGGGTTATCATTACTACTAAACCTCCTTTCAAGTATGAAATGCCCGAAAGCCTTCAAGAAAAAGATGAAAACGCTGACGATTCGGCTGACGAGTCATAATATTCGTGATACTCATCAAAAAAAACAAACTTGAGGAAAAAATATCTCTTATCTTCTTAAGAATTAATACGAATTCTATAGAATTGAACAAGGTTTTTCTATAGGAGTTTCAGAAGAGTATATTGTTAGCTGAGAGGGTTAACAATTACGGAGTTTATAGCTCTTGAGCTTAGAGAAGGATCTAAGAAATATTCTAGTGAAGCTGCGCAAAAACGATCTACTAGATGAGAATATTCTGATTAATCGCCTCAATGAATTAGAGAGCTTAAGAGCCATTAATTCTAAGCCTTCGCTTGAACCGTTTTTTGCTATTGTAAGAATTGTAGATCAAAATAATAAGCTAGAAAGGGTGAAAAAGAAGATAGTACAGGTAGAGGGTGTAATTGAAGATGTGATATCCTCTTGGGAGAACACTGAATTATCTAATGATGAAGCTCGTATAAAAATAACCAATCTTGTAAGTTCTAAACAAGGATTGAGTAAACAACAAGAACAATTAACGATAACCATTAGTTCCTCTGTTAACCGTTTTCAAACTCTATCTGATCTATCAGGAATAAGGCCACAAGATCTTTTCATGACACAGAATAATAAAAAAATTGATGATATACTTAGTGCTTTCAAATCTATATGGGAGAAGTTTCAAAAATTAGACATCTTGTCAACAGATTCAAAAGAACTGAAATCATTAAGTATAATTGAAACTGACATCCTTGATGCTTTTGTAACCCCAGTTTCAGAGCAGAACCAAGTTAAATTTGAATTGGGGGAGTTGATTAAACCTCTTCCTGAGATAATATCTCCCCAAACACTCCTTCCAAAAAATCATCAAACTATTGAATTCCAAAAAACTGAGAAACATAAACTAGATCAAGCAGATTTGTGGAGTTTTGTTGGGAAAATTGCTACTACTCAACAAAAAATCCCTTTAGGATTATTTCGTGCACCTGTTATTACGCAAAATCAATCATATTTTCCCATAGTGTTGGAAGAATCAGTTACTTTTTCTGAAATTAAAAAGAAGCTTGGATCTCAATTTTATTCATTCAATATTGATCCAGAGAATATTTCAACAGAGGAATTTCAGAAAGTAATTGCATCTACTCTGAATATCCCTCTTAAATTGGCTCTTCAACCTTCTTTCATTAATGAATGGCTAAGAGTCAGTAAGCAAAAAACCGCTCCTTTCAAGCCTCGCATTGCCAATGTTCGATTTCTTAAGAGTGATAAACTAAAAAGCACAAGTAAAGATTCAGTTTCAGTAAATGAGAATGATTTGGAAAAGATACGTCTTACAGCTTGGATACCTGCTCCAAGCTTAGCTCCTTCTTTTACCATAGAGCAAGGACAAACAGTAAGTGGAATGGCAGGAACCCATTTTGGTACTGTAGATGGATTGATGAAAAAAACTCCGTTTGGACATGTCACCCTGATTAAACGTGAAATTCCCCCATCGAGCATAATAGATCAGTTTTTACAAGGATTAGTTAAACGAAATTTAGCTGAATTACGTTTTTATCTGGCTAAAAAACTGAAAATTGGAGAAGGCGAGGTTTTTTCCGCAGATAACCTTTGGACTATTAATTATCAAGAAAGGATGTTAATCTCTCCTCATGAACTGGCAATTTCCTATTATGCTCTGTTACCTTCTTCTGCTTTGTTCTCAAAGGATGGATTGAATGCAAAGATAGGTATCTACTTTCATTCGCTCACCGAATCTTTGCGGTTTCTAAATGGAAAAGCCCTCTATAAAGATGATGTTATCTTCGGGACAATTTATGGATTTAAAATCATTCAAAATCAGCTCATGGTTCTCTATTCATCACTTTCAGGTGATGAATTAGTTCAAAAGGTTGCAAGAAAGCATTCACAGCACCATTTAGAACGTTTTCAAAAAAGAGTCTCTCTAGCGCTTGCAGTAACAGAAAAGGAAAGTTTAATGCCAAATAACCTTGCTCGATATTATATGAATTTCATTTGGATGGAAGAGTTTCACTCCCTCACTGAAGCTATGGCTACAGTTGAAGATAAATTTGTAATAAATCAAATTTCATTTGCAAAATTTAATTCAATAACAGAAGATGGCTTGTTTTGTTAAAACCTGAAATAAAAAGAGAAGAAAACGATTCTCTCCTCAAGATTAAGGTGAAAACACGTCAAACCAGCAATAAGTTGATTTTAGAGGACAATCTAGTTCTTATACATGTTAAGGATCCACCTCTTAAGGGAAAAGCGAATAAAACTATATTAAAAATTCTCCGTAAATATTTCAAAACACCTATCACCCTAGAATCAGGTCATACAAGTAAAGAAAAGATCGTTCGTCTGCATAATTTAAAACCTGAACGAGTGCAAGAAATACTGAATGTTAAGAGGATTATTTAGGAGAATAAGTGAAATAAAAAAAGGAAAAAAAGAGAATATGGAGATTAAGTTAGAACTGAATCTCGCCCATCATTTTTCGACGAGCTATCAGGCCTTCCACAACCTCAGGGTTAGCTAGGGTCATGGTATTGCCAATATCCTTCTCTTCGGCAACTGCTTTGAGAATACGACGCATTATTTTACCCGATCGAGTTTTAGGAACGGCTGCTGCAAACATTATGATCTCTGGATAAACAGCTGGACCTGCTACTGAACGAACATGCTTCTGGATCTCCTTTTTCAAATCTTCACTAGCATCGTCGTCATTCATGAGAGTAATATATGCAAAAATAGTCGCTCCTTTTACTGAATGTGGGTAAGGAATAACAGCACTCTCTGCTACTTTGGGATGGGAATTTATTGCTGCTTCAACTTCGGCGGAACCTAATCGGTGACCAGAGACCTTAATAACATCATCTGATCTACCAAGAATGAAGTAGTATCCTTCATCATCAATTTGAGCATAATCTCCTGTGAAATAATGGCCAGGGAATTGTGCTAAGTATGTATTGATAAATCGCTCATGATCACCCCAAACCGTTCTCATGAGACCAGGCCATGGTACATCGTAAGCAAAGTATGCTTGTGTGTTTGCCGACTCAACTTTATTACCACTCTCATCTAAGAGAACTGGATTAATACCAAAGAAGGGGAAAGTACAACTTCCAGGTTTCATTGGAGTAATTGAGCCAAGATTAACCATCATGTAAGAACCAGTTTCAGTTTGCCAATAACTGTCAACAATGGGACGACCTACTGGTTTATCTCCACCAGCTCCTTTTCCAACCACATCCCAGTACCATTTCCATTCAGGCCAGTTACATACCTCACCAACGGTTCCTAGCATTTTTAACTTGCTAACATCCCATTTAGTGACGTTTTCATCACCTAATTTCATGAGCGCACGAATAGCTGTAGGAGCAGTATAGAAGTGCGTAACACCGAACTTTTCTGTTATTTCCCAGAACCGTCCTCCATGGGGCCATGTGGGAACACCTTCATACATAATAGTAATTGCACCTAATGCTAAAGGAGAATATATTATCTGAGTGTGACCCGTAATCCAGCCGATATCGGCTGTACAATACCAAACATCACGAGTGGCGGGAGTATCACCTTTTAAGTCAAGAAGACATGAATAATCCCAAACATAGAAGTTTGTTGAGACTCCGTAAACTAAATAACCAGCGGTTGTATGAACGACACCTTTTGGTTTTCCTGTTGTTCCAGAGGTATATAAAATGAATAAAGGATCTTCTGCATCCATTGGTTCGCTTTCGCATACAGTAGATTGTTGTTCCATTAATGCTAAGAAATCAACATCTTTTTCGTACTGGTATACATCTCCACCAGTGAGTTTAATTACTGCTACGTGTTCAATCGAATCACATGTATCGATTATTCCTTGAAGATTGTCTTTCATTGGTCGTGGTTTTCCTGCCCTGCGAACTTCATCAGCAACTACCAAGATAGTGCAGGATGAATCGTCAATTCGATCTTTTACAGATTCTGCAGAGAATCCTCCAAAAACAATTGAATGTATTGCACCAATCCGTGCGCATGCAAGCATAACAATAGCAAGAGAATCGATCATTGGCAACCAGAGGCAAACTCTGTCCCCTTTTTTGACACCTAATGATTTTAATGCATTAGCAGCCTTATTCACTTCTTCCATCATTGATTTATAGGTATATTTCTTTACAGTATCGTCTTCACCCATCCAGATGAGTGCAACTTCGTCACCATATCCCTTTTCAACCCAACGGTCTAAACAGTTATAGGTAACATTTAGTTTTCCACCAACAAACCATTTCCCCACAAATTTATCGTGATCGCCAGTTGGTGGTTTCCAAACTTTTTCGTAAGGAGTAAACCAATCGATTTTCTCTGCTTCTTCTGCCCAAAAATCAGATGGATTTTTGACTGAGTATCTCCATTTCTCAAAATATGCGTCCATATTTTGGATTCTAGCATTCTTAGCTAATTCAGGGAGTGGATAATATTTTTTCGCCTTTTCTTTTTCTGTTTCTGTTAATTCTGACATTAAATCACCCATAATATCTCTTACCCATTTTCTTACAAGAATTCATGTATGTTCATAATTTTGTATTTCACTACAGAGTAATTTATGACCCTATAATCTGTTTCCAATGCTTTTAGTTGAAAATTAAGTAGTTTGTTTCTCTTATTGTAATTAAAACTTAACTAATTGTGATAATATACAATTTTTGATCTGTTCAAGTTAGAAACACTATTTGTACTTTACAATTGATCGTGTAACAACATAATCTGTTAAATTTATTATTAATTTCTGTCAGATATCAAGATCAGGAATCTAAGTCAATCCTTTTCTAATCTAGAACGAAAGTCAAATCTTGTTTGAAGCTGTGGTCTAGATCAATGAGGAATAAGCAGTACAATTTTTCACCACTTGATGGTTTAACACCAATAATCGTGAGATGATAAGGGATTTAATTCGGATTATTCGCACTATTTGCAGTAATTGAGATATTTTTATGCATTGATAAGTCCAAACTGGAATCATCATTGAGTTCTAATGTTCACGCTTTTTGAAGGTGAGTGAGAGGTATTGTAGATTGTCATCAGAAGAGAAAATGAAATGAAAGGAAAAAGAAGAGAAATCAGAAGAACAGACGGAAGATCAGGGTGAGATATTCAATGAAATAGAGTATTTCTTTTTTTACACTATTTTGTTTAACTAACATTAAGTAGTTTATTTCAATCCAAAATAGTCATTTTGTAGTTGAAAAAGACTCTACTTGTGAAAAAGAAGATTTAGCGGTAGTAAACTGAAATAAAGGATGAACAAATAACAAAATGAAAAATAAGAAAGGTTTTTTGTTTTCTAATAGAAAGTTGACCACTTCTACAATATTGCTGTAATTAATTACATGTGATAAATTCATTGGCGAAAAGAAGAACGTCTGATATTTTCTCTAGAAGAGTGAAAATTGATGATTTCGATGTACTCTTCCTCTTGACGAAAAGCTATATTATTCCATAAATTTTTTGTTTCCCCAATCTACAGTGACAAGTAGAAACTAATATTTAAGTGAGAAAGAATGTCAGACAGTAATCTAGTGAAAACTCAGAATCGATGGCTTGTTGTTATTGCAGCTATTGTGATGGAACTTGCTCTGGGTGCATTATATATGTGGGGTGGTGCGTTCGTAGGAACGCTTGAGGGTATGACTGGTTGGGATGCACAATCAGCACAGATTCCATTTTCAGTTGGTGTAATAGCGTTTGCTTTAATGGTTATATTCGCAGGTCGATATAAAGAAAAAATCGGCACTCGAAACCTAATTCTGCTTAGCGCTTCTATAATGGGCGGTGGTTACATCCTTGGAGGTCTTTTTCCAGTATCTCCACTTATGACAACCCTGACAATTGGAGTAATTGGTGGTGCTGGAATTGGTTTTGCATATGCACTTCCAGTAAGTGTGGGCACAAAATGGTTCCCTGACAAAAAAGGGCTCGTTGTTGGACTTAGTATGGCTGGGTTCGGCGCTGGATCATTAATTTGGATATATGCAGCAGATCCTCTATTCAATGTCTTAAATTTAGAAATTGGGATGATATGGATTATTTATGGAATCTGTTACGCCCTTATGATTGGATTTAGTTATTTCTTTTTATACGATCCACCAGCAGGATACTCAGTTCCAGGTTATGAAGCACAGGTTGCAAACGGTGGAGCTTCAACTGACAGCGTTGATTTTGAAGATAAAGAAATGCTTCGAACTCCCCAATTCTATTTCATTTTCCTGACTTTTATGATAGGTGCCGCTGCAGGATTAATGGTAATTGGAATCGCAAAGGTCTGGCCTTCTGATGTTTTACAAACAGCTGGCTTTTCACCTGCAGAATCAGCAGCAGCTGCAACTTTTGCTGCAGGAGTGATGTATCCCCTGTTTAATGGTTTAGGACGAATAGGATATGGAGCTCTTAATGATAGAATTGGCTGGAAGAAATCTATGCTTATTATGAATGGTCTACAGGCAGTCTTTATGTTTTTAAGTCTTTTCTTGATCTCAACACCAATAACATTATGGATTGTTATGGCGATTTTAGCTGCAAATTACGGTGGTAACTTTTCTCTATTCCCAACTGCAACAGATAATCTCTGGGGTAGTAAGAATCTAGCTGCAAACTATGGATTAGTTTTCTTTGCATATGGAATTGGAGGATTATTAGGACCTAATATTGGAGGCATGTTCAGACAAGCTGGTCAACAAGAAATTGCTATCATTATATCTGGTATTATGCTGATAATATCAGTTTTCCTAATCTGGTTCACAGAAAAACCAAAAAAGAATTGATTTTTTTAATCAATTCTCCTTTTTTATGAAAAATTAAATTATTACACATTACACAAGACCCAATTTTTGGAAATCACTGATCAATTTTTGTCTTTCAATCCAGGCATCACGAATTGCTGATAAATCTTCAAGAATTTCATTTGTTAATCGACTACTGTCAGATAACATACCACTTTCAATTGAATCATCAAATTGATCTATTTTTTCATCCAATCGGTCTATAATATTAACCACTGTGTTCTCTAAAGTATAAAGGTATCCTAAATCAAAATCTTTGATTAAGTTAGAATCAAAAAATGTACTTATTCCGTATTTTGAGGCTTTTATCATCAGTTTGAGGTCAGAAAAGCCGGATACTAATCTATCGAGATCTGACCATGTTGTAATCATCTGACTCATTAAAGCAGCTTCTTGAATTTTCTTTACATCATCAGAACAAGTTGATAAACGATGTTCTAAGTAGGTTCGTATCGATTCATCAGAGTTTTTTCTTGATGGTTGTTTTTCGTAGCAGTTATACTCTGGAATTTGTACTTTAAGTTTTTTCCGAGCATCTCTACTCTCTGGATCAAGTTTCGACATATTATATCTCCTCTGAATTATTTAACAATCAGATTTCTTCCTCTTCCTCTTGAATTTCTTCTTCTTCAATCACAGGAGTCTCTTCTGACACTTCTTCAGTTGTTGTTTGCGGAGAAGATCTGCTGAAATCTACAATTGTATCAATTTGTTGAACAACTCGTTCAAAAACCTTTGTTCTTCTCTCACTCGAGAAATAATTTAAAATAGCCCCTACTAATATGAAGAGAAGAGCTACATTCAAAATGGCTATAGTCTGAAATTCAGGTTGGGTTAGTTCAAGGCTATCTAATAACGCAGGGAATGATGCAGCCATGAAGAAATTCAAGATACCTTCGGGTGACATAATGAAGTATGCAAGCAGGATTACTGCAATAACTCGAAATAGCATTGCAGGAAGAAAATATTTCATCAGTGAAGAGACATCTGGTTGTGCTGTTTTCGCGGATAGCTTCGCTTCTGCACGAGGATCACTATGAGTTAAATTACTAAGATAAGATTGAAGACGCATCATGGATTTTGTATCACGAGTCGTATCTCCTCTTTTAAATACACGCCTTTCGACCATTTCACGAAGATAACTGGCTGCTAATAGTCCAAATTTCTTCGATTGAATGCTTTGAACGGATTGATCAGTACCTGATTCTTCCTCAGCTGTAACAGGCACAAAGGTACGAATACGTTTAAGATGCCCCTGAATTCGTTTCTCTCTTTCTGTCATTGGTTCAACAATATTCAGGGTATATGATGTTTGAAAGGCCACTTCTAAGAGTAAATAAAGCAAAAAGCCTAGTGTGAAAATCGGGCTAGCAATCATCGAAAATAATGAGCTGGTGTCGATTTCAATTGGTATCAAGATGTGTTGAGTGAAGATCGCTACAATCAGGATTAATTGAAACCCTAAAAATGAATAGATAGCTAACTTCGATTCACCTTCACGAAGAAAACCGATACCTGATAGAAAAGCAATTGGAATTAAGATTAAAATGGCAGTTGCACCTAAGAAAATTGAGAAATCTGTTATTATGTTTACTGGATCAATAGTTATTGTTGAATGAGGATAAAAGCTATTCAAAGGATCAAGAATACCAGATAGCATTGTTGAAATATCGCCAGTATTGATTGCACCGAAATTAATATCACCAATGATGGGAATGTTAGATTTAGCAGAAAGAATAGCTATTGCAATACCATAAGCTACACCTCCCATCATTCTCACTCCTTCCTGTACAAATAATGTTAAGTAATCAAGAATTTCAAATAGTTTTGTGAAATCAAACATCGCGGAATCAATATTCGCAATAACGAGTAATCCTGAAAAGACGAATAGAATAATGTAGATTACTCGGAAAAACTGAGCAGTTGTTTGACTTGAAGCCATAATTACACAGATCCTTTTCCAGCTTGTTTACCTTTCATATACGTCTTAATAACATTAGGAAGCATATCATCTGGACCAACGTTGATGATTTCAACTCCTAATCCCCTCAAACTATCCTCAACTTGTTTTCTGTACCCTAAATATTCCTCGAATATAGCCTCTGCAATGGCACGCTCAGTCATCGTTAAATCTGTAAGTTTTGTTTCAAATAATGGACCAAATGGAGAAATCACAGTGATATTATTTTTGGTTGCTCGTGCCCTTTTTGCAGCTTCGGTAAAGATTTCTGAATCAGAAGATTCTAAATCAGTTAAGAAAACATAGAAAGAGGCTCTCGGTAGCCGTTGCATAACATAATCAACCGCGGCTAATGGATCTGAACGTCCTTCTGGTTCTACAAGTGCGAGGACTTCTAACAGTTGGAAAAACATATTCTTTTTTCCACCTGGTGGGAGATAAGATGTTGGCCTATCGGCATAAGTTATTAACCCAAAAAGATCCTGTCTTTCTTCAGCCATTTTCATTATTAGCATTGTTGCTCGTATTGCAAAATCCAATTTTGTATTATACGGAATTCCAGCTCCCATACTTCCACTATGGTCTAAAAATAGAACAAGTCTGATATTCTTTTCTGCTTCAAATTCTCTAACCATAAGTTCCCCCGTTCGACTGAAGGCTTTCCAATCCAGAGATTTGAATGGAGCTCCAGGGTAGTATCTAGCAAGAGCATGGAAATCATCACCCATGCCTTTTTGGCGAGTTTTGTGGGCACCAAACATTTTTCCTTGTTGTCGCCGTTTGCTCAAAGCCTCCATCCTACGAATGTCCTCGTACGAAGGATAGCATAATACTTCTGTATAAAAATGACGTGTATCTTCCTCAAAATAAAATCCTAGCCGATCGTGTATTATTACTTTTACTGGACCGATTCGATATACTCCCCGGGTGCTAACCTGTATTATGTATGAAAATTCTTTTACTTCTCTCCCCATTATTTGGGTGATAATAAAATTCTCTCCTAGTACAATTTCAAACATATCAGGGATTGCATCATAGATTTCTAGAAAATCTATTCTTCTTTTGCCAGTATTTTCGACTTTAACCGTAACGTGTATATATTCACCAGCAAAAGCTTTCTCTCTATCAACAGAACGCGTTACACGTATCAAGGAAGAATTGGCTGAGGCCATGAAAAAAGGAAGACCAATAACACTTGCTAAAATGAGCAATGTTCCTAGAAACATGCTATAATCAACGATAGGCGAGCTATTCAATATTTCAAAAGCTTCTAAGAACTCCATGCCTTGAGGAAAACCACTTTCAGTTTGATTTCCAGATTGTGGCACCAATCCTTCTCCACCAAAGAGAATTGGAACCATAGTCGTTACTGTACCAATTCCCTTAGCACTCAGGCCAACGGAAAGTAGTAAGACTCCTCCAATAGCTATGAAAGCACCACGAGATGAAAGCATTCAGGATACTCCTATATAATACATTAATTCGCTCTGTTATTCTTCCTCAAGAAGTTTATTCTTCATATTCTTCTTCGATTGTATATTCTTCATACATTAATTCTTCCTCGATAGGATCAACAGGTAATGTTAAGCTATCACGGACATCTTCAGAAATTCTTATTTGTGTAATTCCTTCTAATTCTGCCTCTGGCTTGAGGATCAAACGATGATGCACTATATGGGGTATCATGAGGATTACATCGTCGGGAATCACGAAATCTCTACCATGAATAGCTGCACGTGCTTTTCCTGCTAGTAGCAGACTTTCACTTCCTCTGGGTGAACAACCAAGAATCAATCTAGGATCTGTTCGAGTCGCAACTGTGATATCACGGATCATTTCAAGGATTTCAGGACAAACGTGAACTTTTTTGACAACATCCATCATAGCGACAATCGTCTGGGGTGAAACCACCTGTTTGATTTTACCAGGAATAGGTTTATTCTTGAACTGAATGATTCTTAGTTCATCGTCGGGACTAGAATGATAGATAATAATTTTTATCATAAACCGATCAAGCTGAGCTTCTGGTAAAGGATATGTACCTTCTTGTTCAACAGGGTTGGAAGTTGCTAAAACTACGAAGGGTGGATCCAGTACATGCGTTTCGCCTTCAATAGACACTTGTCCTTCGCCCATGGCTTCAAGCATTGCAGACTGGGTCTTTGGAGGAGCCCTGTTAACTTCATCCGCTAAGATCACATTACCGAAAATTGGACCTTTTTTCAGTCTAAATGTCCCTGTTTTTGGGTTAAAGATGTTTGTTCCAACAATGTCTGATGGAAGCATGTCAGGGGTAAATTGGATACGACTGAATTCAGTACCTAAGCATTTTGAAAATGTGTTCGCCATATAGGTTTTCCCAATTCCAGGTACTCCTTCTAGATATACATGTTTTCCAGTAAGCATTGCTATCCAAAGCATTTCAAAGATTTCTGTTCTTCCGATGTATATTTTTCGTATTTCACCCATAATTTGTTGATATGCTCGTGCGATATCGCTTACCTCAAGCATTTCATGTGTGATCTCGTCTGATGTGAAATCTTTACCTTTTACGTTGGTGTTACTCATTTATTCCACTTCTTACTGTATTATTTTCATTATTTTTTTTTTAGTATAACTTAACTAATTTCTGCTCCAATATTTTTGAGGAAGAAATAATGATCAAGGAATTCTTCTTCGGTTATAAAGGCTCGAGATTCAACGATATTCTCGATTTGAGTTAATTTTTCTACAAGATTAGTATATGTAAAATTACTTGGGAACTCATTTATTAAATGTGCAGCAATTATTTCTGGTGATAATTCCTCATCTGGATTGTATCTTCTAATAATATTTCTTTTAAGCCGCCTAAAGATCAACTCTAACCCTCTTGAATACTGTTTATATTCAAGGAACCATCTCATCTTGACTGCGAAAAAACTACGTCCATAATAACGTTCAACGCGCGTTAATAGGAGAGGTTTCGCTTGTGTTCTTTTTGGGATGAATTTACGTGATAATATTATCGCAATTGGCACTAAAAATATTGCGAATAGTGGGAACATTGTAATCATATCAAGGAATTTAAGGTATAAGCTTAGAGGGAGTATTGGTGACAATGGGTGATTAGCTAGGTGTCCTTCATCAAAAATAATTACTTGACCCTGCTCACGCTCCTTCATCATCATGTTGATTACATTGTCAGCAAATGCACTGTTATCATAACGGCTTGCATTAGGATAATCTTCATTGTCAGTATCTAAATATTGATTGATAAATATGGATGGATCTGAACATAATATTATTTGTCCTCCAAGTGGAAAAGGGAAGTATACAAATACTGGAAAACCAACATTAGGATTTCCCCATTCATCCAAATTAGGTTCAATATTGTTGACATCTGCTTTTGCTCCATTAATATCAGATTCTAACCAAGCTTCTGTACTGCTATAAAGCACAGCTATTTGTAAACTAAATGAATAATCAGGAATCTCAATTCCTGCTGGAAGATCTAAATCCTCTGAAGATGCCGGAAATTCTCCCATCGGAACCCACTTTGTGATATATTCTGTATCATTTGATGGTGTAGTTTCGTTGGTATTCGGGTACCTCACTTTCATAGTGATTATTGAGGCAAAATTACCAATGACTCCGTTCCCACTCAAACCAATGGTGAAATCCGTAACCCAAGGGGCTGGCATCGTGTATGTTGTCCCAGATTGTGAACTGGAAGGAAAATGGAAAATTGGTGTAAGTGGAGTATTGTCATAACTACCTTGGTCTGCAAGTAAGCTTCCATTGAAGGCTATCCCAGCAATGGGGAACGCGAATGAATCTGAGTCAGTTGAAGAGCTTGTATTCATACCTAGTGGATTTGATCCTCCTGCGTCCGCAAATCCAGCCATCGATCCTAGATCTATTTCCGAAATAAATCCTAAAAAGATTGATAAAACACTGAGAATATCATTTCCTGTCCCAAAGTCATCCGCAAGTAATACTCTTCCTCCATTAATAGCATACATTAAGATTGCTAACGATTCTGAGAAATCATAATGAATTCCAGGGCCAAGTATAATTAAAGATCCCTGATTTGTACCATTCATTTCAGAAGAGTTTAAGCGATTCAGAATATTGCTACTTCCTACTATCGTAGAAATTTCCCCTCCATATGGATGGTTTTCAAATCTATCCTTGAATTCACTGGCTCCATTCCAACCAGTATTGTAAATTGAGAAATTTGTCGTATTTCTGGACAACAAGAAACTAAATAATGAAGCTCCAACAAAAGGATAGCTAATGAAAATAGCTAATATTATCATAGCACTTGTAGATTTATTTATTTCAACCATCTAATTTCACTTTTTAGGGAAGGAAACTATTCATGTCATTTTTTTTATTCTGCGGTAATTACTGATTCCCCTAACGATGTTGCCATTTGTAGAAACTGGTGAAGGCCTGAAAGACCATCCTTAAACTCTTGATTGGTTAATGGGGTTTGTCCATATCTTGCTTTTTCAAATGCTACAATCATGGCATTCACTGCACTAGGATCAATATCTCCACGGTTCATCAGTTTGACTCCAAGCTGTCGTGCTGACTCGTTTGGTGCACGACCTACTCCGAGAAATCCCTCAGAAGCTAAAGTCATTGTTTGCCACATAAGGACAGCAGCAGCCTTAAAGTTTTCTTGGCGGTATAATTGCCTAATTTGCACCAATCGCTGCTCAATCTCTTGTTCAAGTATAGTTTTTTTAGCAGCACCGATTCCTAATGTATCTACAATCTTTTCTCGGAAATAATAAATTAAAAATCCCACAATTATTAGCACACCAAAAGCAAAAAGGTATACTTCTGGGCCAATTTGGTTTTGAGCAAAGAAATTAAATCCTATCATTCTTATCACAATTCTGTTGATCTAATATTACATAGTTGTTTTGAAGCATTCTTTAATGGTTTATATTTAGAGCCTTTATTTATTGATTTATTTGCATAATATTATTTTCTTATATTTGTTCTGAAATCATTTATCATCATTATTTTATGAATTGTATCCTGTTATTCGTTTCTTCGTGCTTTCACCTTTTCAAATAATAAAGCAATTCCTATTCCTCCACCAAGTGCTATAATATCTAATAATAGGAATTGAACTAAATCTATTGGGTTTAATGGAGGTGGACTAGGAGTAGTTGTAGGTGGGGTTGTGGTTGGGACGGTAGTAGTGATATAACGAATTCCAAAATCACTAGATTCAATAGAACCACTATTTCCCATATTATCAAATATAGTTGCTGTTATAGTATACTCTCCATTTTCAAATATGCCTATATTTAGTGTAAGATCAATATCTACCCCGTTAATGCTAACTTCACTTGAATTAGAGGTGAATGTGGCTATCACGGAAGAATCTTCAACCTTGTTAATAGTGAATTTCGCAGATTGTATGTTTACTCCAGTAAGTGTATCAGAAACACTAACACTAAAACCAAAATCCCCTTGTTCGATCAACGAAGGAGGTTGTGCTGTAACTTGTACTATTGGACTTGTTTCTTCTAATCTAAGAGTGATAATTGCTACATCTGTAATGCCAGCAAAGTCACTAATAGAGATTTTAATTTCCCAAATAAGTTCACCAAGGAACAATCCTATTCGCTCATTTGTGGCAGTGTCAAACACATTCCAGTTATAATAGAAATTAGATTGATCAACACTTACTGGACCAAGGCCTAATGTAAGAGTCGCAGGGCCACCCTCGGGTTGAATAACTAATTCTATTGATGAATCATTTATTCCACTGTTTCTATCGGTAATAGAACCAGAGTCCTTTAGAGAACCAGTTATTTGAATATCACCATTTGAGTCAATGATTGCATAATCATTCCCAGTTAAAGAAACATTTGATGCTGTTACTGTTGCTAATGGCGCAACTACATCAAATACTGCATAAAATGATATATTTTGCAAATTTCCAGCAAAATCGTGTGCAGAAATCGATATATTATATCGTCCATCAATAACCCCTGACGTATCCCAGTTAAATGTAAATATACCCGATCCCATATCCGTCATCGGGTTTGGTACACCATTATTAATTTTAATTCGTACTGAAGAGCTATCTAAACCAGCTGAAATAGCACTGGGAGGTGAAGGGTCAAGAATAGTTGTCGAAATTATAGTTAAAAGTGTTGGAGTTAGAGCGGTAGTATCAATGCCAGTAGGGCCATCAATGGTTATAATTGGATCCGTATCATCAATTACTTCCCATACGAAAGTAGCGGTGAGGAACTTTGCTAACGTTGTTCCATTATCCAAAATATGATAAAATTCCCATATCCAAGTTACATTTGAATATCCTGTGAAATCATGAGTAAAACTAAAGGAACCAGTTGTAACTGAGGTAGATTGTGTCGGGAAAGATGCATTCCAATAAGAAAATACATCTTTGTAGAGCAGATTGCGACTAGCTTGATCAATAAGATTCCCCTTGAAAGTTATTTGTTGATGGGAAAATCCTTTTATATAATAGGTACCTCCATTTACTATTGGTTTATCTATAGTTGAATTTGCTGGTAAGTCAATCCTAAGATTGTTAATAGTGAAATCATTATATGTATTAACAGGAATTTGATCTAAACCTGGTCTGTAATGAACAAGACTTACTCCCCAAATGACTTTAGATCGTATGAATATAGTGTCTAAGCCATAGTCATGGGGTATCTTATAAGATAATGAATAAAAACCACTAGTGAGACTTCCACTTGTAGGAATTCCAACTTCTTGAGTAGTATCCCATCCAATAACGCGAATTAAACCATTAAAAGGCGCAGAATTAACAATTACTCCTTGATCATCTAGAATAGTAGCAGAAGCAGTAACACTCTCTCCTGCGAAAATGGCTGATCCACTATACCCACTTAAAGTGTGACTACTGAAGCTAATTGACGACATCAGTCGGATGTTCGTGATTGGATCCCTAGTTTCTTGTGGATCAGGCGTGTTTGGATCCCAACCATAAATCTCTATGTCTTGTAGGGGAACATTTGTTGGAATATTAACAATACTCCAAAAGGCCCCCTTATATGTAAGGACAGTATCTAAATCATACGTAATAGTCTGCATAGCCAAATTAGTATAGTTAAATGATATTCTTACTTGAGTATTATTAGGTAATGGACCAGAGAGGGGGTCTACATAGGTACCTGAGACGTTAATATTTGTTGTACCTCGGTATACTTCATATAAACCTGTTGTAGAATTAAATCCTTCATCTGAATGTGATAGATCGGTTATATCAGCAACTTGAACCTGAATTCGATCAATGTTTTTTACCTCAAACTGAAATGTGGAAAAGGAAATATCTTTTGTATGGGAACCGTTAACCCAAACCCCAGCAAGTTTTCCTGTAGGAACTGTTGTATGGCTAATATTATATGTTAAGCCTTGAGCATCTCCAAAGTGTGCTGTTGCATTGATTGTATACGTTGTTTCAAGAGTGGTTAAGGTAGGTTGTAAGTAAAAGGTTGCATAACTACCACTAGAATCTTGAAAGGTAGCTCCTGGTATAACATTCATATCAAAAACTGAAGGATTCTGGTTGTTGACCTGAATAGAAATGTTAACATTATCAATACTTGGATCAATCGATCCACCACCAAAATATGTCAGGTGTAGTCTGTAAGTTATATTAATCCATTCAGTCTGGCCAATCCTAGTTGCATTTGGATTATTGATTATCGGTGCAACAAAAATTTCCCCTAAGAAGTATTGAGGAGCTATTGTTATAATCTGCTCAACATCTGAATAGGAACTATTTGAAAAGAAATTTAGGTTGAGCGATTTTTCACCAACGTACCAAATGCTGTTTGAATCAGTTATAAAGTCGGCCGTTGCATTCAGTACAATTGGAAGATTCTTTGGTGTTGTTGCGTATGTTGTACTTAATAGAACAGTCACATATCCAGAACTATTAGTAGATGTCCCTCCAACGGGATTTAAAGAAACACCTGGATAACTAGCTCCTAGATTAACAGATACTGGAACGCCAGCTAAACCAGTTGTTGAGCCTTGAGGTTGAACCTTGAAATAAATCTCTAGATTGTCACCAGATCGAATAGTGGTATCATCCGATTCGTTCGTTCCTGAAAAGATTATTTCATATGTTGTAAAATCAGGATCAATAGTAAGACCTGAAAAACTATCTTCTAACCATGTGATATCAAAATTAGCTAATGT
>JAEOSP010000379.1 GCA_016840305.1 Candidatus Hodarchaeota archaeon | reverse complement strand
TGAACCTCAGCTACAAGATTATATTAAAATCAAGGAGTCTACATCTAATACTAGCATCTGGACTAAATTAACTTTCACAGCACTCCAACCTAATCAAATCTTAAAGGCACTTCCAGAGAGCTTTGAGACTAACACTTCAGTCATAGTCTCAGCAGATTTAGCGAAATCTTTGCAGCTGGAGATAGGGTATCAATATCTGGTATTAGGACGTAATGGAACCCAAACCACAATTGCTATTCAATATATTCTCCCACAGCAATATATCGCAGCTTTCTTTATCCCTTTCTCGTTAGGTAATTATTTATCGTATGGAAATGCCTCCAATCAGCTGGTTAATACGATTCTCCTAGCAGGTTTATCTTCTGAGGATGATATTGGAGTTTTAAGAGCAGATTATTCTCTGATCTTAAAATCCGATTTAATCCAGCAGGCAGAATCTTGGTATACGCTGATGAGTTCTATAATTTCTGGGATTCTTTTTTTAATCCTTATAATCGCCGGTATGATTATCTATTCTATTATGTCTATTGACATTGCCGAACGTAAAGATGATCTTGTGATTATGAGAGCACTAGGGATCCAAAATAGAAATATCCACTTCTGGGGGCTACTAGAAGTGTTTATTTATACAGCTCTAGCGAGTATTGGATATTTTGTAGGTTTTGCTATTGCTGCCTGGTACATGGACATTTTGCAACAATTAATGCAACAACCACAGGGAACTTTCAAATTATCAGTCGTACATTACCTTTTTTCGATGTGCTTTGGTTTGTTTGCTGCAGTTTTAGGACAATTTTTTGCATTACGTTATGTACTCAAACAAAAAATTGCCTTAGTCACGAAGGAGAAAATGTTTGGTTGAAATAGTGACACAAAATTCAGCTAAAAAGAGAATTTTTTCAGTCTAGCTGAAGATTTTTTAGTTCGCTTCAAATAGAATAGTCTAAAGATGAATTTTCAATTGTGAAGTCATGGATTCCACTGTTTTCGGAAAAGAAGTGTTCCTCATTTCTTCAATAAGCTTAGAATCATTGATGTTAGTAGTTACGAGAAATTAACAAAGCAAAACAGAGTATGTGATCGAGATTATGAAAAAACTAAAAATTATTGTATTTGCGTCATTTATCCTCCTTCTAACTGGAGGATTAATGTTTACATTTGCAGCTCCTGACAATCCTGGCGATGGACTTCAG
The DNA here is from genome assembly GCA_016840305.1 of Candidatus Hodarchaeota archaeon. Next base: position 1,206 of record JAEOSP010000379.1, on the reverse strand, counting down.
AATGGTGATTTAGACCGCGATCGAGATAGTGATCCTGACCCCGATCATGATTGTATCTGTGATGGTTCTGGTGAATGTGAATGCCTATGTCATTCTCCCTCGGATGGTGAAGATAGCGGTGACCCTAATCAAGGTGATGGGAAAAGAAATCGATACGGGCCTTCTGAAAGCCCTGAGTCCGAAATGGCTATGGTTCACTGAGAACTAGAATGGCAACATCGATATCAATTTCTTTGGGATCCTGAACCAAAGTAGTTACATGGAAGGCTAATTTCAAGTTAAAATCTGTTTAACATTAAATTGAAGATATGTGAATATCTTCTTCCAATTTTTCTATTTTCATAAATTCCCGTTAGAATTGGATGGGATTCATCTAAACATTACAATCTTAGATGAGAAAGTTTTTTCGATAAATAATTCTGATGTTAGGTCACATTCATATTATTTTTAATATTTGATAGATTTTTCATCAGTTGGGAAGAAAAGAAACGGGAAGAAAGCTTTAGAGAAGAAGATATTAAATTTAAAAGGAAAGTCAGATGATGGATAGAAAACCGATTAATCACGTATAATCAAATTAAACAAACGAGGACCAGTTAAGGCCTCTCTGATCGATAATTCTATGGAGTTAGATGCTAGTATCGATAAACTGATAAATTTACCATTAAATACTGTGTATCCTGGTCATGGTAACCCATTCCCGATGGAAGACTTCATAAAAAACTGCTGATAACTCGATATCATCAAATTTCTTTTTTCGTTGGTTAAGCGAGATTTCATGAAGATTGTCAAACTGTGATTTTACGACGAATATTCACAGTAATTAACTTCTAGTTTTTTGATTGGATTAATCATCTATCATGATTAATTTCGAAATATCTTCTACCCAATCAAATTGGGTGGGATGAAAAGAATTTTGAATTAGATTGTCATGGAGAAGATTATATCAAGCGATTACTGAGGGAAATAGAGTGTGAAAAGATATAACTTAAAAGGTTAAGGAATTTACGTATCCTCAACTTTTTAATCTTAAGAAACTGGTTTTTAAAATCTGTGGGAATAATGGTTGCAATAGATGCAAGCTGGATAAATTTTATTCTGATGAATATAAACGCAGGCTTATTCACAATTTTCAGTATCGTAAGTGTTATGCCAGTATCACTTGAAGAACGATATGGTAAGAGAGCTTGGAAAATCTGCTATTAT
>JAEOSP010000378.1 GCA_016840305.1 Candidatus Hodarchaeota archaeon | reverse complement strand
TGTGTTGTTGTATTTGAAGGTGGGCTTGAAGCAGAGGAAGAAGCTCTTCTGATCCAAGAAGCTATGACCCAAATTGATCACCAAGATTTCCTCGGTTATAAAATTCTAAATCCTGCACCCTTACGTGGACATGGGATATTCTCTCGTAAGAATGTGAAAATGACGGTACTTGCCCCTCACAATTACGAACATCTCTCTGTTGCTCTTGTCTGATTTGGATGGCGATTTATTAGTGTTAAGTAACGGAGAAGTTAATCTAGATCGTTATCGATGCGCCAAATGTAGCCGTAAACCTTCTAATGCAAATGAACTTCTAAAAGGATGTATCTGTGGTCATCGACTATTTCGACTACATATGAACAAAAGTACATCTGAAAATCAAAATCAAACATCTCTGTCTCAACAGCAGCGGGTTTCACCTAAAGATATGGGTTTTCTAACCATTCGTGAGAGGCGAGTCGGTATATATGATATCAATGTGGAGAAACTTCTGCAACCTGAAGTGGAAGAATCCCAAGAATCTCCAGTAATTGCAGGAAATAATGGTATCTACTCTATTCGACTTGATTCACGGGGAAAGAAAACAATTTCCCGACAATAATTTTAAAATAAGTACTATCTATACTAGCTTTATCTCTTTAGTTACCTCGTGGAATTTTATAACCCCAAGAGCGTCTAAGTTCCGAAGGTGGGAGCGTGCAATAATTGGTGCAAAATTCAGCTCCGTAGTTAATGTTTCTAGTGCAAGAGCTCTCTTTCGTGCAATCGCAAAATAATCAACAATGAACAACATAATCTTGCCCATTTCTGTCTCGTTTAAGACAGTTCGAATATTTTTGTCACCAACAATTGTACTCTGCGTATCTCGGTCATAATCATCGCTGATTTGGCCTACTCGTTCTTCTGTTCTTTTAATTTCCATTTGAAGCTGTTTTTGGATTGCTAAATGACCTGCTTCAATTTCTTGTATGTCATTTTCTGTATCCTCCAATACTTGTTGTAATTTTCCGATCTGAGATAAGTAGGATTCAATCATGATATCTTTTTCTTGAAGAGATTTGGTAATTTCTTCAATTTCCATTTCTAAGCTTTGTTTTTCAGTTGTTAAGCTCTCTACCCTTGCTTTTTGAGTCTGTAGATCTGATTTAATATTTGCTAAGACATCTCTACTTTCTTGAAGCTGTTTCTCTAGATTCGTTGAACTAGAAATTTCTTCACGAGTCTTTAGTTGATAATCTTGTTTAATCCGGTCTAATTCTTCACGCAAGTCTGCAATAATGATGTCTTTTTCATTCAACTCTTTATAAAGCGATTCTGGCGATCTCTCTGGTTGGGAATCATTATTCATATGAAAACACTTTCAAGAAGTAATATTTCTGTGATGGTAGGATAAGGTTGTATTATATTTTAGATTTTTGGCTTTATAAATGGGCCACTTTCTACCTGATCAGTACATTTCTCTCCTCAATTCTTTCTAAACGCAGAAGGAGAAAATTTTATAAAACTACGCTCTAAGTATTGATTGTATGAGTAAAAAGGAAGATTGAACTTCTGGGGGAAGATTGACATACTTCCATGAATTAAAGGTCTTCATTTCTATTCTTAGTCACTAAATAGGTGATTTTTATGATATTACAAGAAAAAACAACAATTATAAATCAATTAACAAATGAGGATCTGAAGAACAATTCACAAAGTTGTCGATACTGCGATAAACCAGCTATTTGCAACATTTATACCTGCTATAAACAAAAACAAGGAAATCTTGACTGCTCTAACTGTGAGGAGCGATTATGCCAACATCACTGGCGGATTTATTTTAGAAGAATGATGAAATGATTAACTTTCGAAATTAATAGATAATCACCATTTTCGATACTTCGTTTAAGAAAAGATAAGAACTTCGACTATTTTTTGCATTTAAAGCTCACAAATTACTAATTAAATCTACACATAGGCGTTCGTACACAAATGGAATGGAGTGCAATTGTTTTAGCAGGTGGTATAGGTTCAAGACTGCGCCCATTAACAAAAGAAATTCCGAAACCCATCGTTCCTGTAGCCAATAAACCCATGATTGATTATAATCTCGAGTTATTACGAAATGCAGGGGTTAAGGGTAAAATTGTTATCATTACAAAATATCTTGACGAAGAAATTAGGACTTACTTCAAAAAGCAGCATCACTTTGATGATCTTGATATTGTACTACCAGATCTAAAACCTGATGATACTGCTGATGCGGTTAGAAAAGCTGCTAATTTCATTGACACAGATAATTTCATTGTATCTATGGCTGACATAATCACATCCCTCCCTCTACAAGATTTCATGTCTTTTCACATAGAAAAGAAAGGAATAGCTAGCATTACTCTAAAAGACGTTCCATATCCACGTTCATTTGGAGTCATAATGCTTAACCAAGATTCAAGAATATTATTATTCCTAGAAAAGCCTATTCCTCAAGAATTAAGCTTAGCGACAATGATATTTTCTAAGAAGGAAACTATTAGATTACATTCAAATTTAGTTAATACTGGTGTTTATGCTTTTAAACATGGAGTATTAAGTATTTTAGAATCTCTGAATGATCTTATGGATTTCGGCAAGGATGTTTTTCCCTATTTAGCTCGTGAATATGGCATTTATGGATATGCTAGACGAGATTATTACTGGATGGACGCTGGAAATCCGCAAACGTATCTTTTTACTAATTGGGATGTTTTACGTCGGTGGGCATGGCCCTATGAACCAGCTTCTACTGATAACCAAAATGGAATCTGGTTTAAGGATAAGATGCCTATAATTCCTGAAAGTAGTGTTATTGAAGCACCAGCAGCATTAGGTTCAGAAATTACGATTGGTAATGAATCTCGAATTAGCTCTCAAACGGTTATTGGAGATAGAGTGACTATTGGAAGTAACTGCAAAATTAAATCTTCAATAATCTGGAATGATGTAAAAATAGCGGACAATGTTTCAATGATGAATAGTATAATTTGTAATAATGTGGAAATTCCAGCTGATTCTACTCTACTCCCTGGGACAGTTGTTGCTCCTCATTATTTTAGCTCAAAAAAACTTACTACAGTCAAAGGGGAGATACTTGATAAACCATAACTGTTACTCAAACAATAGACGAAAAGGAAGGTATACTCGTGTTTAAAATTGATGATAAATTCACAAAACATGGGAGAATAACTGCATTCTCGAATAAAGAATTAACACCAGAGTTAGCTGCTCTCCTCGGAGGTGCTTTGGGGACTTATCTTGATCAGAAAGCAGTTGTAATGGTGGGACGTGATTATCGTAGAGATTCTCGTATGTTAAAACGTTCCTTTTCAGGAGGGTTACTTGCAGCAGGAATCGAGCTTATAGATCTCCATGGTGTTCCTACGAGTGTATTGCAGTTCACTATCAGACGTTTCGGTGCAGATTGCGGGATAATGTTTACTCGATCTCATAATTTAGCTGGAATGGTATCCATCAAAATTTTCGATTCAACTGGTATTGAGTTCAAACGCGAGCAAGTTCAGAAAGTTGTTGAGATTGCTAAATCAGGACAACTTCGACGAGTTTCTGCACCTGAGGTTGGTTGGATAAGTGTAGCAGATGCTATGAAGATATATGATAGAGCTCTGACTGGATTTTTTGCTCCAAGTACAGAAATAATGAATGAAGCCAATCTTCGAGTTGTTGTTGATTGTGCTTGTGGTCCTGCTTCCCGAATAATGCCTGATTTCTTGAATGAATTTGGATGCGAGGTTATTACTTTAAACGCTCATCGACCGAGAACTCCGAAGTTCTTACCAAACCCAAGCTCATTAGTCCGCTTAAGAGATACCGTTCAAGCAGTAAATGCTGATTTAGGGGTTGCAATCGATGCTGAAGCTCGTCATGCAATAATTATCGATAGTCAAGGACGTATTCGTACCGCTGAAGAAACTGCTTCAGTCAATCTTCATTCTAGATATGATTCAGATATAAATGCAACAGTAGTTGTCGGTAAAACCGTAAATCCGTCAGTTTATCATGGTTTACAAAAGAATATTATATTTTCAAGTCACGGGGAACCGGGAGGAATAGGTAGATCAGTTTTGGAACATCGTGCGATATACGGCTTCAATGATACTGGATTATTTGTCCTTCCCGTCTTTTCTCCTGGGAGTGATGCCATTGTTGCCGCCTTTACAGTGTTAGATCAAATTGCAAAAACAGGATTAAAATCAACGGATTTATATCGAAATCATCAAATATTTTCACAGAGATTGGCAGAGGTAACGTTTCCGCTAGAAAAAATGTTCGATTTTTTTAAATCTACACTCAATAACCCTCCAGAAGGGTACTTCGGTATTGACACATTAAATGGAATTAAACTGATAAGAGAGGATAATCGTTGGATATATCTATATTTAGCAACTGGAGATGATACACTACAGATTGAAGTATTTGATCCAGAAGAAAATGCTGATACTCAAGCTGAATTGATAAAAATTGCTAGAAATCTTGTAGAATCATGCTTATCGTAAATATAACCACTCTTTAGTAGTATACTTGGATGAAATGAGATCTTTCATCAATTCGACCTCATCATCAAAGTAAGAGCTAGTTTTAAAGAAATTCTTGTCGTGAGATGAATAATAATCAATAATATATTCCGCTAAGCCTTCTCGAGTTACCTTCTTTTTGATCTGCTGTGAGATAGTCGTAACCTTTTGATAAACTGAAGCGACCATGTCTGAACGAGTCTTACCAGGCCGAGCTTTTAGAACAGAATACATTAATTGAGGATCATAGTCAATGAGAATCGTACCATGCTGAAGGATCACATTCCCTGATCGTGCTTGAGCATTACCAGAAATTTTTTTACCATCACTAAATACAGAGGGACAATGAATACGACCCATGTCAATAGGTACGCCTAAACCGATCAGAGGATCAAAAATTAGTTTAGCAATCTCGTAATAAATGTCATCAGTATTTACGGATTCTAGGTAATCCGTTGAAGTTACAACCGAATATGTTAATTCTCCTTTTCTATCGTGAAAAACAGCTCCTCCGCCAGTAATTCGTCGAATTGGGTCAAATTTATACTTCTCAACCATTGATTGATCGATTTCCTCTGAAAAACTCTGATGTTGGCCAATTGAGACAGAACTAGGGTTCCATCCATAAAATCGTATAGTTCTTAACCTGTGTTTAGGGAAACATCGATAAATAGCTTCATCTGTAGCCATATTATGGTAAGCGTTATTTTCTTCAAATGGAAAAAGACGCCAGCTTGTTTCATCCATTGGATTGACACTTTTTTATGCTTTAAAGACTTATTGGCTTGTCAGGATCTATTTTTATACCTTTGTCAGTAATTTCAAATGGATGTATCCTCTTTGAGTGATTCATCCCTCGCAGCTTAAGAATCTCAATCCCGCGTACTCTTTGAGAACTGACTCTGAAGTACTGAAGGTTAATTACACCGTAAGATAAGAAATCTTCTGTAGAAAAGGTTGGGTTAATATGATCACTAACTTGATCATCAGTATTCTCGTACACAGCCAAGGTAGTACATTTTTCCTCCCATAAAACGCCGATAACCCGATGAAGCTCCTTTCTTATCTCAAAATGATCGCGAAATAACAGAGAGAATGTGTTGAGGGGATCGATCACTAATCGATTAACACCTAATCTTCGAACCTCATCAATGATTTTTTGAGTGACATAATCTAAACTAGCTTCTCTCAACCTACTAGCTTGCTGCATTATCCCCATTTCTGTCGAACTAAAATCCAAAACAGACAATTCTCCCATATCCTGTAATCCTTGAAGATCCCAGCCATAATTACCCATGATAGCGTTTAGTGCTGGAAGTGGTTCATTGAATGTAACTAATAAACCAGGATCATGATACTTTAGTACCCCATCGAGAAGGAATTGTATCGCTAATGTGGTTTTTCCAACACCAGCGCCTCCACGTAGAGCAATAAACCAACCTGCAGGGATACCTCCTCCTAAGATTTTGTCAAAGTTAGTAATGCCTGTAGGTTTTACATTCAAACTCGAGTTGGAAACCATCATTCAAACTCCAATGATGCTTACTACTTAATATTTAGTTAAAAGGTTAATCAATCAACTTCTCATAAGGATCTTTGTCTTCTTCCACCGATTCAGTGTCAACAGAGTACACTTTAATTTTAACCATATGTCCTGCTAATTTCAGTAATTCAACGTCTTTTTTCCGGATTTTTAGGTGATACCCATTGGCACATCTGCTAACTTTTGTGGTGAAGATAAGTAGCGGATCATCGTTATCTATCATGATTGGTCAACCTTTTGAAGAAGAAGTAGAAGCAAATTTATTTAGAAAAATACCAACCAACAAATATCAAGACTTACCGATATGAACAATGGTTTTCCATTTCATTTTACCAGATGATATTATTCCAATCTACTTCAAATTTGGGATAGCTCTGTTTATTTTTATACATTGGTAAATCAATAGAGAAAATGCTCTGTGGGATATTAAGTCCTTCTGAAGACGTAAAAGCTCTATATTAGGTACTATCGGTTGATGGCACCACGTCTAAGGTCTATATGATCCACAATTTTTTTGGCTAAAAGGAAAAACGCTTCTTCAACTCCAGTTCCATCTAGGGCTGAAGTTTCAAAGAATGTGGCCTCGAATTTCTTTGCTTTCTTTAATCCTTCTTCATTGGTGACAGTTCTCTCGTCCACTAAATCGCATTTGTTACCAAAAAGCATCAAAGGAACGTCTCCTGCCTTTTCTTTAAAATCAATATACCACTTATCAAGATCAGCAAGAGTGTCTTCACGTGTTAAATCAAAAACCATGATACCGCCGTGGGAATGAAGGAAGTATTGGGTGCGAATATTCCTGAATGAATCCTGACCACTTAAATCCCAGATTTGCATGGTCATTCGTGTTTCATCATCCAATTCAAGCTTTTTAATCAAAAAATTAGAGCCAACTGTTGTCTTATAATCATGTTCAAAGGCTTGTCTTACAAATCTTCGGATAACAGATGTTTTACCAACAGATCCTTGTCCCAATAGAATAACTTTGCTACTATACAGAACCATAGATTCACATCTTTTTCGTGGCACATCTGTTAGCTATTAAATTGAATTCAGTGACGAAAAAATTGATGATAATTGAAATTTCACAATGGATAATAATCCCAGTATCAATTCTTCATTGAAATTGATTATTAAAGAGTATTACTATTTTTATTCCTTCCTATTCACTATATGCACAGGGATTATATATGCTATCAACTCCCCAGCAAAGTATATTACGGTCGTTAATTGTACTATTTTGCCTTATAAGTGGAATAATCCTTAGTTTTCGCTCATTTTTTCTAATTCCAGACTTTTTAACAGTCACTGTCATTATTATTGTCATCTATACTTATTCCCGACTTATTGTACCAACGATGTCAGAGACAATGATACCAGAGCTGATAATTCTGTTTATTGGCATCCTAATATTCAGGATGGACGAGTATATCTTGCGATCTAGTCTTACCGAGATTCTGACAAGGATAACTTCGGAAATAGTTGTGAATATTCTACTGGCATGGGAATTAGTGCTTTCTATTATTTCAATTGGGTTGATAGCTATCCTGTATAAAAACAAAGGATTAATGAGTAAAAATAGGAAAAAATGGTTTTACTTGGTAGGAATACCAATCTTTGTTTTGATATTTACACTCGTAGCTAATATCTCTCAATTTTCTTTCATCGTCATTGATTCTATGAGCTTAGTATTCTATCAACCACAAGATATTGTTAGAATAGACATAATTCGAGATTGTTCAGGAATTTATGGGTTAATGATCTTTTCTTGTAGTTTTCTCCTTTTTGGAGGTGATACGAAAAGAACAATAAAATGGGATAAGAAACAAACGCTTCTACTGTTTTTTGGAGGATTGGTAGGAGTGTATTTGCTAAATTTAATGCGAATTTTTATCGTAATCAATGCGTGCCTTTTACCAGATATTGTATTAAAATCATTTATTCACTCTTATTTAGGATCAATACTGATTCTCCTATTCGTAGTCAGTTACTGGGCCCTTATTTGGAAAAAAGCTTTCCTGAAGAAGGGAAACACCCAATTGGGCATTGATGCCAAACATTGAAAAAAAGCTTGTAAAGAAGCATCCTTTGTCAGAAAGATCTATGAGGACACAATATTGAGTTTTACTTCAATTAAACAACTTACAACAAGGATCGGCGATCAAGTTAAAATAAGAGGATGGCTTCATCACGTACGAAGGCAAGGGAAATTAAATTTTCTGGTAATTCGAGACCACTCTGGTTATATTCAATCGATTGTGAAACCTTCTAGTGGTGAAGAAGCGTTCAAAATCGCTCAAAAATTAACACGTGAAACAGCAGTTATTGCTGAAGGAGTTGTCAAAGAGGATAAAAGAGCCCCTTATAATGGATTAGAACTACAAATAACTTCTATTAAACCTGTGATATCGTATGCTCTTCCTGATCTTGAATATGAAATACGGCCTGATTCAGGAGTGCAAGTTCTTTTGGATAAAAGACATTTAGTCCTACGGGGAGAACAAGCTTCACAGATTATGCGTTTTCGGGATTTAATTACTAGGAGCTTCAGGGAATTTTTCTTTTTACGGGAATTTGTGGAGGTTACACCATCAACCATTGTTCAAACCCAGGTTGAGGGAGGATCCACTTTATTTGCATTCGATTATTTTGAACAAGAGGCATATCTGACCCAATCAAGTCAATTATACCTAGAAACAGTGCTACCAAGCCTAGGTAATGTGTTTTGTGTTCTTCCTTCCTTTAGAGCTGAAAAATCACGTACAAGAAGACATCTGACCGAATATACGCATATCGAAGCAGAAATGCCATGGTTCGATTTTAATGATTTGCTTGAATTTATGGAGGATATGATTATCCACGTGTATAAAACAGCATTAGATATTCCTATTCTGAAGTCATTCAATAACGATGTAACTTTACCAACGAAACCTTTTGAAAGAGTTTCCTATGATAAGGCTATTGAACTCTTAAGGGAATATGAGATCAAAGGTGAAGCAGGCAAATATCTTGAATATGGTAATGATATTACCGAGGGTCCTGAAAGGGCCTTGGTTGATAAAATTGGTAAACCCTGCTTTTTAACACATTTTCCCACTGGAATGAAGCCCTTTTATATGAAGATCAATAAGGATAATCCTGAAGTGATGAATGCAGCTGATTTACTACTTCCAAATGTTGGAGAGATAATAGGAGGGTCTCAAAGGGAGGATGATTATGATGTATTACTTGGGAGAATGAAAGAGGAAGGATTAGATCCAGCTCCCTACTATTGGTATCTAGATCAAAGGAAATATGGAACTGTACCGCATTCAGGATTTGGATTGGGATTAGAAAGAACTGTTCAGGCTTTGCTAAACTTGGACCATATAAGGGAAGCTTGTCTATATCCAAGATTGATAAATAGAGCAACTCCTTAAACCTAAGTTTTAATTTCTAATTCCTGGACTCGATTCCTCAAATGCAGAAGTTCCTTTTTTTCAGATTGTCGTTTTTGTTCTAATGCTTCGCTTTCGGAAATACCCCCTTTTCCTGCATAATACATCAATGCTCCGAATAGAAAGTTACCTACACTCGTGATAAGCATAAAACCGCCATTTGAACCTTGTAAATCAGTTGAGATATTTTTATATAAACCGATATTTGAAAGTACAACAACTAAAAGGAGAAAAATGCTCAAACCCATTAATATAACTCCAGTAATATGCAAGCGATCAAAAATATCATACATAAATATCTCAGACCTTTGGTGATTTGATACTATTAATTATATACTCTAGAAATCTCTTAAAAGGTTTAAGAAGTCGGAATTATTCAACAGGAAGCAATTTAGTAATAATCTTACCACATGCTTCACATTTATCAGGAGAGGTGTTTCTATTTTTAAGCTCAAAAACGTTATCACAGGAGCTACATTTCCATTTTGACGGAATAATAAGCTCAGATTCAATCTCAAGTATAATTTGTGCAAATCTGTTTAACAGTTGATCAGCTTTAGAAATTACACTTCCGATATCACTAGATTTTCGTAATTCTTGAGGGGATTCAGGGTCAGTAAGAGGCTCGATATCTTTTTGGAGATTATCAATACGATCTTGGATTTCACCATAGCCTTGAACACCTTCTGCAACGTTTCGTTCAGTAATCCAAAAGAGAATTCCAGTGATACTAGCTAATAGAGTATGAACATTGGTAATCGCTACTTCTTTAGAACTACTGTCAGGAATTTCCTGAATTGTATCAAGTAAAACCTGGAAGTGGGGAAGAAGGTCAGGTAAGAGTTTTAATTGAGTGTATAAGCGAATTTGTGCTAGATAATGAGAAAATTGTTTATCAGGATCGGCTTTGGACTGAACAGAGCTAGTAATATCTCGAATTTGATCAGGAGGACAACCATGAGAGTCATTATCTGCTCCGATGGGGGTTTTCCATCGTGAAAGAATAACGATTGGTGTTCCTCTGGTGTAATTCAAATCGACATACTCAGATTTCTTGTGAGTAAGACACTCAAAGAACGAATAATCAGATTTTTCTTCATCGGCCACTAAGTGTTCAATATCAGCTTGACAATACCCACAATGATCAAGAGCTTCGTCTTCAGAACGATTGGTTTTGCCACAGGCAATACAATAGATATAGTAATACTCAGTGGTGAATTTACCAAAAGTACCTGTTCCTGAAACACCTGATTCGTCAGCAGATCTACGCATACGTGCAAAAAGGGAATTATCATCATCGAGCATAGATGTAAGACTTGATCCAAGTCCTTCAGAAGCTTCTGTGCGTTCTTTTTCCTCTTGTTTCTTTTTCAAATAGGCTTCTCGCTCATCAGGATCCATTTTTGCAATCATTTTAAGTTCTTTTACTCGAGATTGGATACGACCGCGATCAGTTGGAGTTAATGCCTCTAGGAAATCAGGAGGTAATGCAGAAATTTCTTTCATATTCATTTCTTCGAAATCTGTTCGTAAATCAGCCATTGTTCCAGCAGGGCCAGGAACAGGAGGTGCACCAGCAATACTTGGTGGAGGAGGAGGTGGAGGAGCACCACCAACGGAAATTCGAGGAGGAGAAGGAGCAACAGAAGATTGAACACGAAAGGCTGATAAATTACGCTGAATAGATGCGACCATTCGCTTTTCTAACTCATCTAGAAACCCCGCTGTCTGCATAAAATTATCTGTGTTAATTTGACGAAACCTCTCCTGCTCATTAACCACTCTAGTGATCTCTTCTAGGATGTGAGTAGTAATAGCATTCAATTGAGGGAATAGATCGTTAACAATTCTATCATACATAAGCCATTGCTCAACCTCAGTAAATTTACGGTAAGGATCGATTGGTAATTGTTTTATACTGGGATAAAGATCTCTATTTTCCATATTGCGCTTAGCCCAACTCCATATAGTAGATTTCTTGCTAGGAGTTCCTAGTAGAGCCTCTGCTATCTTTTCAAAGGTTTCATTTTCGGATCTACGGCGAGAAATTTCCTGTATGCGTTCTTTCCTTGATAAATTGAACCATAAAGGTGTTGGTGAAGTCATAGCAGATCCTTTCGAAAAATAGCTGATAATGCACATATGAATCTGTGCACGTGCACAATGAGATTTGTTCATATAGACCTTTTAAATTTTCCATAATAAGTGTAAGGAAAAACGATCAGAAAAGAAAAATGTAAGAGAAAATTTCAATTTTTTTTCCCTTTCTCTAAATGGTTATTTTTGTCAGGTATTACATTTTTTACTAATAGGTTTAAGACTCCCGTTTCCTCTTATGTAGTTGGTTAAGAGCTTTTCTTGTTTTTTTCAAGATTATCTCCATGAATAGGATAAAATGATCCTTTTATATATTGGTAGAAGGAAGTTATTTATTAAGATCATGATAGCATCTTTGAACGGTCTATATGAATGATGCTTATCTTGTGGATTTATCAGAATTAGATTTAAACTATAAGGTTAATGTAAAAATTCCTTTTAACAAAGATAAAAATTCTTTTGTTACATATTTAGAAAATTTGAGAGAATATGAGAGGAATTCAATCTCAAACCCTTCTAATCTTGTTTATTTCTTCCTGAATTCTCTCGCTCTTCTGATTTTTGGTTTTTTTGTACTTGTTTTTTATGGTGAAGCATTATCTCAAATTTTGAAAGTTTTTCAAAATACTTACCAAATCACAGACTACAACTATCTTTTAGCCTTAGGCCTCCCTAGATTATTTGTAGCGCCAGTTTCAATATTTTCGTTCCTTTTAGCAGGGAGTATTATGTTACTCGCAGATAGTTTCATTATCCTTAGTTTAGTTTTAGGCGCACATAAAAACTGGACAAAAAATCATAGACAGCTACTTATTTTGGCAGAGAAGCTTCAGGAAAAGGATATTCTTGATGATTATTTTGTCTACCAGAAGGAAAAGAAGTCATTTCAAATGGTAAAAATGTCAATTAACTGGGAAATGGAATGGGTGTTTCCATTTCTATTCAAAAATTTTCCTCCTTACTTCCACGCGGTAGGAGAGCTCAGTATTTACGTTTTTACCATGATAAGCTTTATCTTACCGACTATAGTGAGTATCACAACATTCAATATTCCTATACTCATACTTTTACTATTTGTAGCAGCTTTCATTTTAGTTCTAGGATCTTTACGGTCTCAAAAGATATTACAGCTCTACAAGCAATTCAAAAATCTCCAAGGCAAGTTAGTTATGCAACAAGAAACGAAATTGGTTGATCTAATTTGTAATATGCCTCCTGATACACTCCTAGTGCATGTAAATAGAAAGAATCTGAATCGGCTAGTAAACGAACGGAGCATTCCAACAACTTTTCCCCTGTTACCTCTTTCATTGATCTTACCAATCTTTAGTGCGATTATTGGGTATGTTATTCTTGCTTTAGAAAATGCTCCGTGATGATTAGGTTAATAATTGGCTGATTTTCTTGAGATCACTACGGTAAATAAGAGGATATTTATCCAAGTTCATCTCTAATTCTCTCCTTAATTCTTCATAAATCCGTTGAATTGATTTACAAGCTTTTTTAGATTTTTGAGCTTCACTAAACCAAGATTTCCCTCCGATATCTCCACCTTTTAAAGAATAAAAACCTGTAATTTTGCTAGTAGTTCGAATTAATAATTATTATGAGCACTATGATATTATTTTGGTGTAATATGTGAAAAATCAAGCATATGTCAAACAATTTGAATTTCGTTCTTTTGACGAGGTTCGTCGGGGCAGAGCTTGGCGAATATGGAGTATAGCTTGGTTCAATCTTACCCATCAGTGGAAACGATCACGAGTCGTAAAGCTAGTAATGGTCTTAATCATTTTTATCATACTTCTCTCAAATCTAATGCTCTTAAGTCGAATCGATATACTATTAGAAATCTTTACTCCAAACGAAATTTTGATAAACCATATTTGGGATACTTTCCGGAAATTTGTCCGATTTCAAGTATTAATCGCTTCACCTGCGGAATTAGATCCTGTTTTTGATACTGGATATTCAATCTTTATGCTTATTGGCTTTATTATAATGGGTTCAGGATTAATCTCTGACGATTTACAACATCAGGCACTAGAACTTTATGACGCTAAAATCAATCGATTGGATTATTTGTTTGGGAAATATGGTGCTCTTCTATTATTTGGAAATGTGTTATTTACCTTACCATGCATTTGTGAATGGTTTTTGATAGTAATAGGGGTGCCAGGAGTTGACATAGTACAAGCAATACCTACTCTAATTGGAGTTATCATTTTCACAGAGGTTCTGACACTTATTCTTACAAGTATCATCCTTACTTTTTCGTCTTTTACCCAGAAGCGTACATTTGCTGGTGTTTTTGCATTTGGATTTCTTTTTTTGACATCCAAGGGTGTATCAGCAATAATTGGGCTTCCTGAAACTTTTACTCCATTAATGTATCTTGATATGTTTACAGTTCTATCGGTCTTTTCTTACCTGATTACAGGGGAAGCTGCAATTATCTATTATGATACGACTGCTACAGGTGTAGATTTTAATTTATTAATCAATCTTACAGGTCTAGCGTCAACATTGGTTTTACCATTTATCTTGCTCTTTCTGGTTCTTAGTTTCTTGATTTGTTTCTATAGCTTAGTTTGGAGGAATTATAATCCCCTCTATTTACGGAAAAAAGTATCTGATTCTATTCAAGGTATAAGAAAGTAATCAACAGAAAGCTTTATAGAATCTATAAACTAAAAAAGAAAAACAAGAAGGAATATGAATGTTTAGATTCATTCCTTCTCTGTGAACCGGAATTTATCTGATGGTTCGCCCTCTGGATAATATGTAATTGTTCCAAGGAGTAAACCTTTTTCTCTTTGAAATTCTTCTTCTGTGAGAAAGCCTTGATCTCGTAGATTGGCTAGTCGCTCTAATTGTGAGAGTCTATCTTTTTTACCAGGAATAAAAGCTTTATCTACGACATGAGCTACTTCTCTATCAACAACGATTGCTGCTTTTCCAATAATATACGTAATTGCTAGGAAAAGAAAGCCTACAGCTAATAGAATTAATCCTGCAGCTAAAAGCACAACTGTAGCAAGTCCCGAGTCAGCCGAAGTTAGAGAGGTACTTCCTATCACCATAATACTCACATTATCAAGCAGTTCAGGATAAGCTAATGGTAGCCAGCACAAAGCTGTAACTAAACCTCCTGCTAGTGCAAGTGAAATACCTACAACTCCGAAAATAAACATTATTAATACTACAAAAAACCCAGCAAATCCTCGATAAGCCAATTTTACTAGGCCAGATCCTACATCACTCATTTTTAAGTCTCCATTATTATTAATTTCTTCTGTTATGATTTGAAATTCTCATATTTAAAGATTTTAACATTTAGGCATCTATAATCAAATCTCAAGTGTTTTTCAACAGTTTTTTTGAGTCTAAGAGACTTAGATGATTGATCGCTTTTTTTGAAAGGATTGTTATGATGGTCAAAAAATCGAGATGATGATTATCCCCAGACAAACTAAAAGTATTCCAAGCGATTGTAATACGGAAAATTTTTCCTTCAGGAATACAATTCCGAGAATAACTGCAATGATTGGATTAATTGAAGATATAGGTGTTGCTCGTGAGGTTCCTATTAATTCTAATGAGGTAAAAAATGTTACCGCTCCTAATCCCCAACTGAGGATACCTGTGAGACCAAAAACTAATCCCTCTTGCATAGATATCCCCTCATGCGATTTCAGCTTTCCCCCTGATTGTATCTGATACTTATCAAAGATTACCCAGCAGAGGGCCATAATTACCGTTAGTACACCAAATCGAATTGTGGCTAACGAAAAAACTTCAACACCAGGGATTTCAAGAAGGTAATCCAATGTAAGTATTCCAAAACTCCAGAAAATTGCAGCTACAACTGAAATTATTAAACCTTTTCTAATTTCACTGTTTTCTGCTTCCGTAGGTTCTTGAGAGGAATTATTATTTTGGGAAACCAGCCCTATCCCAATAATTAAAATTATTGTTGCCAGAATCACAGCAAGAGACACTTGTTCTACGCCAAAAACAATGAGTAAAATGATCGTAAATAAAGGATATATTGCTGCCACAGGTTGTGCTTTAGAGACATCAATTTTCTGCAGAGCTGCAAAGAAAAATAAATCACCAAAAGTAACACAAAGACTTGAGAGAAAAAGAACTGGTAAAACATCATATTGAAATAGGATTGAAAGAGAATC
>JAEOSP010000377.1 GCA_016840305.1 Candidatus Hodarchaeota archaeon | reverse complement strand
CACTGTCTCATATTAGGCTCAGTATTTGCCTTGAGGTTTTTATAATTATTCACAAAATCTCTTGAATCTGATTCATTCATTCTTTCAAGCTGACTCATCCAACTTTCATTATCATAACTACGATTAGGCTCATCCGGAGTTCTTTCCCACATATCTAATAGAACAATATTCTCCGCATCTCGTGATTGCAAAAGTAATTCAAGGCCCTCTCGCCAAGAGGATTTAGTTGAAATGGTAATATTGTTTTCTCTAAGTATTGACAAAAGATCATTCATGGTTTCAAGATTGGCAATACATTGCCATTCATCATCAATTATTATTACTTGAGTCAATAATGCCCCTCCTCAACAGCTTTCCAAATCGCATGTCCCTTTTTGAGGCGTGCTTTACAGAGAAACCACCAGAGATTGGGAACATCTTGTCCAATATTCCCTTTAGATGAATCTCGCTTCTCTAAAGGTGACCAATCCAAGATGATATCCTCGGAAGGAAAATTCCATATTTCTATATCTCCGATGGAGGCCTCCAATACCGATCTTGTACCTGGATCTATTGACAAAACATTCGATTCCCCAAAATATTTCTTGTATCTTGCGAGATTTTTCACTTCAAAACCTTCAGGTACTACCTTCACTTCCAAAACCTGGGAACAATCAAATCGAGTTTTAGAATTATTTTTTAGTTTAAATGTAATTGTATCTTCCTCAAATTTATGAATACAGAATGTATTTAATATGTGCTCAAAGGCATTGACTAGAGCCCCTGAAATAGCAGCCTCGAGCAGGAAGCGTTTTTTCATCTCAATATATTTTGTTGGCTCATTTGTCTGTGGCCAAAACTGATAAAGCAAATGTCCTTCTTCGGAGACTTCTGAGAAATCAAAGCATTTCTTAAGCAATAGAGCTGCGAATTTTTCATCTTTCATCAATTCAAGATCGTCCCGACACGAATCTATCATATCTCTTTTTCTCCAAGGCAAAATATTCTCGAGAGCATATTTCAGCAGTTCAAGAAATGTTTTCTCCAAATCTACTTGATTTGTCGCTGGATCACTGTTTTTGTCGGGTTTGCTGAACGCTGAAGCAATAAAATGGGAATAATGTAAAAATTTATCGACGAGTTCGAGGTCTTTTTTTTGCTTATCGTTCTGTATTGTCTTAAGGAAGTCATCATGCTTAAGCAGTTCGGGAAGTTTTGTATTAAAAAGGATAGAACGAAAGCCCTTAACCTGTTCATGAGAAATAGCTCTTAAATTCATACTTGCCCTCTTTGCTAAAGCTTCTGCCTTAAGAATTTTTGCTCTCTCTTCTTCTTTTAATCCAATGTTAAGAAGTCCGGCAAGCTGGCTCATAAAGAGTTCAAGCAGCGATTCAAGATATATGTAGATTCCGTCTCGTCTAAAAAGGCGATCCATTTCTTCACGAGATATATCGTCTTGAGGTTCGATTCCAATACCAATGGTCCAACGTGATGTACATTGACCATAATTCTTAAGATTAATCTTGCTCTCATCTTTAGGAATAACTACAGGCATTTCATCCCATTTATGGAGCAGATGTCTAGTGGAATAGGAACCGACTAGAAATGTTTTCAAATGGGGCTTGACATCTTCAAAAGTCGTATAGTGGAGAAAAAAGAAGCGCTGCTTTTCTATTTCTTCAGATTTAAGATCAGAATTAGGTTCAATTTGATTGAATTCAATTATTTCCTTCGTTTCCTTGGGGGAAATGGGGAAGTAGAGGCCGCCGGTTTTGTCGTTGAGTGATACACGTTCAATATCTTCATTCTCAACCACACGAACTTCATTATCAACCAAAAGAGGGAGAAGGACAATTGAGCAAAATTTCCATTGGGCGACACCGGATTCAAAAACAGGCACGTTAAAATCCAGGAGAAGCTGACTTAAAATATCAATTATTTTTGTTTCTTTGATGATACCAAATATTTTATTCACAATTTCGTTGAGAGGAGGAAGCAAGAATTCCTTCTGTCCTTCTTCGATCTGATCTTCAAAGTGACTCGAAATATTTTTAATAAACTTCACAATACTTTTTTGAGTTCGAGCTCGCAATGCCGCCGGTCCCAAGGGAATTATGGGGGGGTTTATGAGACCTCCTTTTCTTTCTGAACTCCTTTCTACT
>JAEOSP010000376.1 GCA_016840305.1 Candidatus Hodarchaeota archaeon | reverse complement strand
TTTTCGGACCTTCGAAGCTTTGAAAAACACATTCCGCAGATATTTTATCTCCGAGAAATATGGGCTTTAAGAACTCGACATCGCAACCAGCATGAAATCCCCCAAGTCCTCGCCAACCAAACTGCACTTGAGCAAAACATGCCCAGATGAATGAGGGAGGAGCAATTATTTTCTTATATTTTGTATTTTCGGCATAATCTAAATCAGTCCATAGTCTATTCGTATCACCAATACCTGCTACAAACTTCAATATAGCCATTCTTGTGGCGTATTCATTGTGCGTCGAATCTTCAGTACGCAGCTTGGTCCCCAGCCTGGCACGCATGCTATCGATCATCTCTTGATTGATGAACACTTCAGCCATCTTAGCTTCTTTTTCTGCCATAACGTCCTTCTTCAAGGGCAAAATATGTTATATATTTAACAAAAGTTAATTAACAGTCGATTGAGTACCGGTAAAACATTTTTTAGTCGTTAAGAATAGTTTGAACCTGTTATTAGTAAATATGGATTAATTCCTAATACGTATACGTATATCCTTTATAGGACTTAATATATACCATCTTCAATTAATTGTCAATATTCTCGAACCTACACTTGATTTTTCTACATAATTATAATAAATTATCTTTGGTACCAATTTTTCTTTACAAAGGGGTGATTGATAATGGGCGAAATCGAGGGCAGAAAATATGATATATGGATTCTGTTAAGTCGTGTATATCACTTGATCGCCAAATTAAGAAATTTAGAACTTGAAAAATATAGTATTTTGCCTGTGCAATCTTATATTCTATTCATTATCAAAGCTCTCGGAAACGAAACTACTCCTACAGAAATTTCGGGATATGTCTACCAACAGAGGAGCTCAATATCAGACATCCTCAATAGAATGGTAAAGCAAGGCCTGATAACAAAAACAAATAAAACTGGCGGTAAAAGACGAGTTATGATCACCTTAACTGAAAAAGGAGAGGAAGCTCTAAACCTTTCCAAAGAAAGAAAATTTCTTCACAAGGTGATGTCATCATTGTCCGAACAAAAGGAGCAGCAATTGGAATTATCTCTGGAAATGTTACGCGATGCCGCTATCAACGAGCTTTCTGTAACACAGAAAACGATCATGCCACCTTCGCAGATATCGAAGTACTATCGTGAGAAAAATCTGTTAGACCCCGAAAAACAAGACTGATTTTTGGTCATTTCTCGAAGCCGAATTAAGATTCCTGTTGCAACATTTTTTATATTGCTATAGCCGCGATAGCGCCATCACCAACTCCGGTTACCGCTTGACCGGGAGAATCGCTCCTAACATCTCTAATTGCGAATATATCTCGTGGTATATAACACGTATACGTACTTTACTATAATAAATATACATTATATATTCCTATTGGTGTCAAGGTGGATCACTGTCACCGCATTTGCCCTTGACATCGAAAAATAAATGTTATAGAGTGTAATGAAAATGTAATACGTACACGTATTACATCAATTCTAATATAGGACTTTTCAATGATATCAACTGACAATATTTGGCATTATATTCAAACAAGAAAGGAGTTCATTAAGTAATACTCTCACCAGTCACGTGCCCCTGAGAAGAATTGACACTCGGGGAGACATTGCCGAGGTTGCCTCATTTTTGACCTCTGCCTTTTCTGCATATGTCAACAGATGTTTGTCGGCGGAATAATGCTGCTGGGGTATCCTCATGCGCTCTACAAGCGAAGTAGATCTGCTGTTTTTAAAGCAAGAGAACGAAAAAAATATTTAGGAGTATCAAACCGGTTAATGATTGAATATCTTGCGCCTCCTCTAATGGAAGAAGGCAGGGTTTTAATGTCTATTCCCTCCGGCTTTTTCACCCTGTTTCTTCTTCCAATATTCAAAATTACGCCGCATCAGTACTCAAGCAGATAGAAATTATTATCGGTGAGGTCAATTATCGATAAGAGGGAAATTTACGTGCATTATTACGAATATGATTGGAATCTAACCAATTAAACTTTGGAGGACAGAGCATGTCAAAAGTCGCAACTGAATTGAGAGTGTTTAATCCCAGGGGTGAGGTTGAAAGGAATACTGTAATACCGAACTCACCTCGACTTAACAATTTGAACGGTAAGAAGATCGGAATAATCCGAAATAGAATACAGGCCGGAGAAGCATTTTTCC
>JAEOSP010000375.1 GCA_016840305.1 Candidatus Hodarchaeota archaeon | reverse complement strand
TTAATCCAAAAACTACAAGGAATCCCATCACATAATCTAGGCCTGAGCCACTTTGAGCAAAAAAATTCAGTATTTCCATTTTTAAAACCATTTTACTTATTACCTATGTTATTGGTTATAATTGACTTGGAAAATCTTTTAATTTAAACTCTTACTTCACGGAAAGCTGAAGTAAATATCCACATAATTATTGTTCATCTAGTAAAGGAAACATGGAAGGTCACAATCCAATGACTCCAAATCAATTTTTAGTGGAATTCTCTATTGTAGGTCATTCTGAATATGGACGAGCAATCTTTGATCGTAGTATCGCCCCAAGGACTAATGCTTTAATTAATTATCAACTTCGAAACGCTATCCAAACGCGTATCGTTGTAAGAGAAGGGGAAATAAATTTTCCTTTCAAAATTGGAAGAGCAGGACCTGAAAATGCAAAAAAGGAAGTTAATATTGGAGATATTGGCTATTGGCCCCAAAGTCATGTTTTAATTGTGTTTTTAATTAAAAAACAGATTGCGTATCCTGTGAATGTGGTAGGATATGTCGAAAGAGAATATTTGGATTTTTTTAAGAATTTAAAAATAGGAAGATCGATAAAGCTTGAGAAAGTCAAAACCGCAATTTATGAAGAAGATTACCTCTAAATGATTTTTCTCTTACTCATTGCCCAAAAAATAGTCTATCAGCTAATCGAATCGGTAAGCCAACTCTTTGAATTTCACGAGCGACTTCACGAATATCGTATTTGACACGAATCCAATCAAGACTTATTGGAGAATCAGAGGAAATTTCTATGACTCCCGCTGATGCCTTGGGGTTGTCATCACGCGGTTGACCAACACTACCAGGATTGAAAATCACTTTTCCTTGGTCATTTTGGTAGATAAAGGGAATGTGTGTATGTCCGACTATTAGGATATGATTATCCCCAATCATCTCTAATAATTCATCTTTTCTTTTTTTGGAATCTTCAGGGTATATATAATCAGTCAAGTAATCTTTGGGCGAAGCATGAGTTAAATATAATTTTACTCCATGTTCAGTTATTTCGGTAAATTCATTTTTAGCCATTATTGAAATGAAAGTTTTATTATAGGTCGAAAGTTGTTCGAATGTCCAAAGAGCCGCTACTTGAGCGTCAGGATTAAATCCATCAGCATTACCAGTCGCACAAGCAACATCATGATTGCCTATCAGATTAATATCAAATGATTCTGCAATTTTCATTATTTCGTTTGGATAGGGACCATAATTAACGAGATCTCCGACAGATATCGTAAAATCAATATTTTTTCCATATTTCTCATTAACTCCATCACGAATCGCATTGTATGCTGGTAAATTACTATGTATGTCAGCAAGGATTAATATTCGCAAAGGACGGTTAGACATCAAAATGACCTATTTTGTTGCTATAGAACTTTATAACACATTAAAAACATAAATTTATCTGTGAGTAAATTTCCCTTTGAAAAAAAGAGGATGAAGAGAAAAAATTTACCCTTCAATCTAGTTTTAAAATTCTAATTTCTAACTCATTTTCGGTTAGAAGCTCTTTTTTATTTAATGCAGAAGTCATAATTTCAAGAATCAACTTCTTGGAAGGTTCGACATCCATACCCAATTTATATTCCTTTCTTAATGAGTCAATGATTCGCTCATTTCCACTTCCTGCCGCATATGCGTTAACAGCAAAATGTGAACCACCATTATCTACAAAAAATAATTCAGCATCGGTTGAAATTGGATTAAATCCAGCTAATAACAGTGCTGTACCAAAAGGACGAAGTCCTCCTTGGATTGTATGTCGAGCCATTAAATCTCCTAATCTTTGAGAAAGTGCTCTTACGGATATTTTCTCTCCATATATTAACCGATGTTGTTGAGCAACAAGCCTTGCTTGACCAATAAGAAGATTTGAATCAGTTGATAAACCTGAAGCCACAAGAAAGAGCTTATCATCAATTTCTTGGATCTTATCTGGTTTTACAACTAAAGGATCAAACAGAGTTTCTCCTGCTAGAAGAATAGTACTTTTGTCAAGAATAAGACCAACAGCGGCCGCACCTTTTTCAGATGCTTTTCTTGCATACGAAAGTTGGACTAATTCACCATCGGGACTCCACATTGCTGCAGATTTGTCATAAGCTACTCTAGAATCGTACATCATTATCACCTTATAGATCTATGTGGATTTCCTCGGTAACATAATTGTCTCCATCCTTCGTGAAGATCAATCCATCGATTCCATTACCAGTTGCACTATCTCTGCTAATCGCAGTCTTCAAAGCTGAAATAGCTAGTTCTTTAGCTGTTTTCTTGTCCAGATCGGATTTCCAGCCATTTTCTAAAGCACCTATTGCTAAAAGTGTCCCAGATCCAATGGCCATGAACTCTTCGTCCGAAATCGATCCATCTGGACCCAGAATATAGACATGAGCACCACGACGATCAACTCCTGCTACAAGCAACTGTACCCAGTAAGGTTGGAATCTTCTATAACCTCCATGCATAATTGTTGCTAATAAGCTTCCAGCTACTTTGATACTCGGTTGAAAATTATTTTCCAGCTGATAAAGACGTAGTTCACTTCGGAGTAAGTCAACTAAGCTTTGTGCATCGGAAACTAATCCCGCAATACCAATTCCGGTATATTCGTTCACTTTGTGTACTTTTTTTGCCTTTTTACTTGCAACAAATGTACCCATAGATGCTCGTCTGTCAGAAACAATGACTGCACCATCTTTAAATTTAAAAGCAAGTCCTGTTGTTCCTTTCAAGAGATCTGTTGGCATTTGATTCTGATTTGAGTTATTAAATAACGGATTTGTTGGATAATTCAATAATTACATCTCCTTTTAATTTGCTAAATGTATATAGCATTTTTTAGTTTCATATCAAGTATTTAGATTTTATATTAATATGACTGGCTATGAGACAAAAAAAAGGAGTTCATTACCCCTTAAGAAACAATACCCTTTAAAAGCCCGCCCTGATCCAATGAAAACTTGATTAGTCTTTGATACGTCCGAGTAATACGCAAAACGTCCCTATTAATGATAGTTTAGAACTCCATGAAAATTGCTGGCTTTGTTGGTTGGGCTTTCGAAGCTTTGTTCATAGGATCTTGAATCTTATCACTTTCTGCTACAAAAATATCAATAGGACATTTGAATTGTTCTCCAATATATTTCTCATATCCTTGAATAGCTTCGAGTTCTTTTTTAGTCCCGACGAATTCTTTTCGGAAAATTTTAGCATCTCCCCTTATGGATTTTAATTCCTTTGCTATTACTTTCATTTTAGAAGCAAACTGAGGGTAGGATTTTATTTGTCCCATAATCCTTCCAATATTAAACGATTCTCCTCCAAGGATCTTCGAGATTTCTGTAAATAATTCTTGTTTCCATTCAGGGGCAATATAAACAATAATTTTTTTCGGGGAATCTCGCTTTAATTCAATAATTGATTGAATATCTTCCATTAAATCCTTAATGTAATGCGTTTGTTTCATTAACAGATTAGTTTTCATTGTAATTTTTATTTTCGGTAAAAGGCGTAAGGAACAGAATTCTTTAGATCCCAACTTTTCGTTAATTTCCTCTGAAAAATGAGGAATCATTGGACTTAGAACTAAATTCCAGCGATCAATTATATGTCGTAAGGCAGCTTGTTTTTCTTTTTTTGGTACTCCAATCGCTGATTTTTGGTAGAATTCTACTTCTTTCAACATTTGATGAAATACATGAGTGACATAATCACGTCCATTAAGACTTTCTAATTGTTTCATTGCTTCATCCAAATGTGTTTCACAAGCAGATAAGAAGGCACGAGTCATAAAAGAATATTGATTTACTTTGTAAGTTTTTTCCACTGTATAGGAAGCTATTTCGTTAATAATTGAATATAATTTACGGAATCGTGCTACTAGTGTTAAAATTCCATCATCCGTCCAGTTCAAAACCGTATCAGCTGACCCTGCCGCAATAAGGTAAAGTCTCGTTGCATCAACAGAATATTTCTTTGGTAAGAGCGCTATTGGAATTACATTCCCTGCTGACTTGGACATTTTTTCCCCTTCACGAATTAACAATTCGTTCAAACTGAAACATTTTAACCAATACTTCTTTGGAAAAATCGCTACATGGTGAAAAATAGCAAAGGATAAATGATTACTAATATGGGCAATTGCCGTATGTCTAAAATCATTAGGATACCAATATTCAAACTCTTGTTGCATATCAGACAATATTTCCGGTTTTATATTAGTTTTAATTGCAATATCGTTCTTTTTCCCTTTTTTCAGGAAAATATAATCAAAGACCTCCGGAATCAATTGTTCTGGTCGAATATTATGAGCATTTATATGATGGATTATCGTATAAAATGCCATATAAATCACACTATCACTTAATGATTCAATAATCCATCCTTGTCCTTTTGTAAGAGGAAATTCAGTACCGAGACCTCTCTTTCGGACACACGGTCTTCGATCCAGCCACTCGAAGGTCCTTTCAAACGATTTTCGATACTTTTCTGGAGATATTGTCATTTCGGATAGAGCTTGAGTTGCTTTTGCTTTCCAATCCTCATCCCCATAATTCAGGAAATATTGGTCCGGAAGTACTGCTACAATAATGTTCCCACCACATCTACATTCTGCTTTTCTTGAACACTCATAAAATGAAAACGCACGATTTTCAGAAACCAAAGTTTGAGCAACATTTACTTTCGCTTGTTCAACCTTTTGCCCTGCAAATTCCTCGGTAAGATCCATCATTATACCGTTATAAAATTCCGCAGAATAGATTTCCTGAGTAGCTATTTCAAGATTTTCATGATCATGTTGATTCTTGATATTTAATCGCTCTACTATCTCAACAGCAGGAAATTCATCATACCCTTCTAAAGATATCAATGCTATTGGTTCTAATTGTTTCACTTTTTCAGCTAATCCTGGGTACATATCAATTGGAGAAGGATCCTCCTGTAAATCTCTTAAAGCTATATAATCATACGGCGCATGAGCTGGAACTGAATAAACTACCCCTGTAGCATGATTTGGATCAACAAATTTTGCTGGTAAAACTGGAAGGGGGCGATCCACAACCCTTGGGGCAAATGCATCTAATCCTATGAAGTCTGACCCTTTTTTTACTTCTAACTCTTCAAATTGATGATTCTGTTGTTTTAATTTCTCTGCTGCTAAGTTAGAAACTATCCACGTTTCATTATTAATCCGTATTCGCTTGTATTCTGCATCAGGATGAATCCATAGATTTGTAGCTCCATAAATTGTTTCAGGGCGAAAAGTTCCTGCAATTAAGAAATCCTCTCCAAGAGAAAACTTTAATGCAACAAATTCTTGAATTTCGACTTTATCGACGTCGGCATCCCTTATATCATCCTCACCAACAGCGTTTTTATCATCCTGGCACCATAATATTGGGTATTCTCCCTTAACAATTAAATTCTTCTCAATTAAATGTTTATACTGCCATTCGATGAATTTATTATATTCAGGATCTCCTGTGGTAAACTGGCGGTGAGTATCTATCGAATACCCCATCGCTTTGAAATCATTGATCATTTTTCTTGCGAAATACATTGCGACGTTCATAGGTTCAGTAAAAGATTTGATAATCTTCTTTATTTTCGCCTTGTCATCTTCATAGATACTTACATAATCTGAATACATATCTATAGTTGCTTTATCCCCTTTTTTTATTTTTGCGGATACAGATAATACAGGGGTTCCTGTAATATGAAATGCCATTGGCCATAATGTATTATTACCGATTTGACGACTATAGCGACAAAATAAGTCTCCTAAGGTGTATGTTCGTGCATGTCCGACATGCAGAGCACCTGAAGAATAAGGATACGGAATTGTGACAAAATACTTCTTCTTTGATTTATCAACTATTCCCTTGAAAATATCTTTCTCCGCCCACTTCTGTTGCCATTTCTTTTCAATTACTCTTAGATTTTCAAAAAAATCGTCAATAGCAGTTTGTTCTTCACTCAAAGTATCACACCGAAATTATCGTTTTCCACTGGTAAAAATTATGATAATGAAAAATAAAAAATGAGGATTCTGCGAAAGAGCGTTCTCTCCAGCAAAAATTACGGAATTTATGGGAGAAGAACGCAAAACCTCATTGAAAAAACCTCATTTCCTACTCATTTATTCCTTTTTATAAAAATTTGGAATATACAAGTCACGATCCACCGTTAGTGTAGGTGGTGAATAAAGGACATCCATCGAAAATAAAGATTGGATGCAATTAGTTTGCGTTCGAAGGTAAATTATCGTGTAAGTGCAGAAAAATCTTTTGTGTAACTAGCATCTGGCGAATCATTTGTATGAGACGTTCGATGGTCGATTTTGAGACATTGAAACTCTCAATTTTAATTTCTGTCGCCGAAATCGACGAGATCAGGATTTTTGAATGATCCTCCATATGGATCCATTCAAGTCGGCCTCTATTTTTTGTGAGATAGTGACCCACGAAGCGATAATTCCCAAAATATTTCCCAGCAAGTTGTTGAACAAGATCTTTTACTGGCATTTCCTTATTAGATATTAAGGCAGCTACAACTTTTTCTGGATCGGAATTATTCTCCTGATAACGGTAAATAATGTCATCTTTCCCAAAATATTGACGTACTTTATCATATGAATCGTTTCCAAGACCATAACCTCCATCAGGAAATTGAGTTACTAAAGAATCTTCTTGAAGACGCTCTAAAGCACGTGTTAGTTTTTGTTGATGAACATCCTTTAACAGTCTACGGAGTCCGTTGAAACGAAGGGAATAATTTTTTTCCCTAATTGATAGTTCCTCAAGAACTGACTCCTCGAGACTTGATAAGTATTCAGGAATAAAATCTTCTATTTCTTGTGAAAACTCGTTCATATTAATTCAATTCTGTCCTTTTTTATTAGAAAAGAAAGAAGCAGGAGAGAGCAGTTATTTTCCTGCTTCATCCTGTAAATTATCTATTAATCTATTCTTAATTGATGTCTTTTTTCTGTTGTTTTTTGTTTTTTGCTACGAATTTCTAAAATTCCATTGAGAATTGTACTTTTTGTTTGCTTTGGATCAATTCTCGAGGGAAGCTTAACTACTTGATCTATCTCTCTCGTATCTGATTTTCCTTGCAATATGATTTCTTGATTGTCTTCACTTATTTCAATCTTTAGATTTTCTTTAGTGAATCCTGGAACCTCAACTATAATCTTAAATGAATCTTCCTCATCAATTATATCAACAAAATGATCATTTAAGGATTCAGATTCGATTTGGGGATTTATTTGCCTTTGAAAAGGCCATTCAATTGCAGGTAGTCCCTTTTTTTGGCGATAATCATTGAGATTTCCCCATTGTCGAATTTCAGGCTGGTAGTCAGTATCGGGACCTAATCGCATAGAATAACCAAATGTAATAGGACCGTTTTCAAATAGCTCGCTATTAAGATTCCCTTTCATTTGATTGAATTCTTCAGAAAATACCTCAAATATCTCATCGAAGCCCATATTCCAAAAATTATCAAAATTTCGTCTTTTTCTATTCATTTGTTTCACCTTTTGTTGGTTTTTCTTCAATAATTATATATTCACAAATCGTTTATAAATCTTTAGATTAGTGAATAAAAACAATTGAAAGCATTAAGAATCATTATTCTAGATTACGATTATCTTTCGAGACAATAATAAACAAAAAAAATATACTTATCGTTTGTGAATAAAAAATAAGTTATTTTTAATCATACTCAAACTTTTCAATAGAGTTGATTAAACCTTAATTGAGGTCTGATATCTAATGACTGATATTATTTCGGCAATATTAATGGCCATTTTTCAAGGTATAATTGAATGGCTTCCAATTTCATCGGAGGGGCAATTATCACTACTTTTCGTCACTATATATAAGATGGATCAAGTAACTGCGGTCACATTAGCGTTACTACTGCATCTAGGGACAATGATGGCCGTTATTTGGTATTTCAGATATTATCTAAAGGAAATTATTGATCCCCAATCCAAAATATTACAAATTTTTGTTTTAAGCACATTAGGAACAGCAATAACTGCTGTACCACTTGTATTACTATTTAAATCATCTTGGGTAATAATAACTGAGAATTTAATTTTACCTGCTGATTTCATTTTTACTTCGTCAATAGGAATATTATTGATTACCACAGGACTGGTTTTATCAAAACAACCAGAGCAAGGAACAAGGGAATTGACGTCAATTTCTTCAAACGAAGCTATTTTGCTAGGATTATTCCAAGGTGTAGCAGCCCTGCCAGGTATAAGCCGTAGTGGAATGACGATAACTTACTTGCTATTAATTGGGTTGACTCATAAAGATGCTTTAAAAACCAGCTTCTTAATATCAATTCCAGCAGTATTAGGAGCTACGGGGTTGGAATTTGTTTTAAGTGGATTTACATTAAGTATTACTGGTATTACTGTTGGGGAAGTATTTTTTTCATATCCAATCCTGATTTTCTCAATTCTTCTCACAGCCTTGATCGGCTATCTAACTATGGATAGTTTAATTAAATTAAAGAACATTCCTTATGACAAATTTTGTATTAGTTTTGGTGTTTTAACAATTATTTTAGGGTTACTGTTTCTCATTTTACAGGTGGTAAGTCAATCGTGACATTATTTCCCACACATTTAAGCTTAGAAGGATTATTACTATGGTCATTCCTCCCTCGTTCGGAGAAAACTTATTTCAAGAACAATAAAGCAATTTTCTGGTTGGTATTAGCATTTTCTTTGCTTCCGGATATTGATATTTTCTTTGGGAATCATCGTGGACTCTCGCATAGTCTTATCATTCCCATCACTCTGGTTATTATTGGTATGATTTCACATATTCAATATCGATACAGAAGTAATAGTGAGGAAAAGCAAGATACCAATACTAATCAGTCAAAAAAGGCTTTTTATGGAAGATCAACATTATATGCAGGATTTTTATGGATTATTCATATTTTAATTGATCTAGAATATCCGCTAGCGATCTTTTATCCACTTTCAGACCGATTATATCAGGTGAATTTCTTTTATCTTCTCGATTTACTACCTTGGTTATTCTTCCCCGTTATGATTATTGGTTTAGAATTTCGTGTTACTGGCATTTCGTACGTAAAGGGATTAACGACCTATTTTCTAAATATTCCTCCATCTGAAAGGCCAGTTATATTTGGATCTCGAGTTATTGCGATAAATGTAGAAGATATTCTTCTCCACACTCTGATTTTTGTAATCTTCTTCATCAAAGTAGCAAAACCAATGGCCCCGCAATTTACTTCTAGTAATTATCAAAAGTTGCGGAATAAAATTTCTTTTGATGGATATGTACTTGGAGCTGGTCTAATTCTAATACTAATAGGTATTATTATGGGTCCTTTGATAGGTATACAAACTGTAGAGGTTCAATCGATTGATTCTACCTTCAAAATTTCACCTTCAGTCTTTTCTCCTACAGTAGCATTGTCGAGTGAATCAACAAATTACTTGTTTCAACCAAACACAATCGCAAAAATTAATGGGACGTTAACACTCCAAACCATTGAAACTGATTTTGATCATGTATTACTCCTTTCAAAACAGAATGATTATTCGCAATTTATTACAGGTTTATCAGCAATATATTCTTCTACACCTCCAAATACAAGCGAAAATTTATTCCACTTCAGGGAAAATTATACTCTATTAGTTAATGAGCTTTATAGTACCGCGATTAAAATTAACCAGACTGATCAATATGAAAAAACCATCAATATTCAAATAACTAGTCAAGATGTCATATTAATCGGAATACTTGAGAATTGGAATGACACTCTATTGTTAGAGGGATTTGAACAAACAATGAATTCACATCTAGCTATAGAAGTGAAAACTAGCCGATTAATCAATTTCCTAATTGGTTCAGGAGTAATCTTATTCGGGATATTCCTAATATTTATTTCCGTTAGATTAAAAAGGTATCATTCCTCAGATCAAACCTAGATTCAAAGAGTATTAGGTGATTTATCATGGCTTCATACCGTTGTCAGTCATGTGGGAAAATTGTATCTCCCATTCCCCAACATTGTGGGAAGGATATGGTAGTTGGAGAAATCAATGGAGCTCCAAGCTTGATCTGTGTTAATGGTCCTGAATGTCATAGTGAACCACTGCCTAACTGCTGTTCTATGCCTGGATATACAAGATGGATATAGACTAGGTTTTATTTTATCAGTTTATTTACTGAAGGAATGAAAGGGAAGGCAAGTTTTACTTTCCAAGGCACTTTACAATGGACTACATCACCCACATCTGATGAACTTAGCTTGTTAAGATACCACTGTACTCGTCTGTCACTTCCGTAGCATATCTGATCGAACAAATGTCTTATTTTATATGCCCGAGTAAACATCGGTAGTAATTGCATTCTCCATTTGGATTCATAAGTTAGAAGAGAAGTGTTTTTAATTAAATGTGAATAAATTTCTTTAGCTGCTATCGAACCAGCTACCATCGAGGGGGGTATTCCCCCACCAACACTAGAAACTACTTGGCAAGCTGCATCCCCGATCAATATCGTGCTAGATAAAACATCTACGGTTTTCTGATAGGGAAGACCAACAGGAACCAGTCCACCGATCGTAGATTCTATCACTGCATCTTTCATAATACGACTAACGTACGGATGGGTTGAGAGTAAATTATTTAACGCATTAGAAAGAGTCATTCTTCCTTTAGCTACTGGAGCACGGATCCCAACACCAACATTAGCACTATTTTTACTCTTGGGGATGATCCAAGCATAAGCTCCTGGTGCATATTCACGTCCAAATATCATCTGTATATCTAATGGATTAAATTCTGATGATTCAATATTTGTCATGAGGTGTTGTTTAACAAATACAAAATGTTCCGATGATCGCTTTTCTTCAAGATTTGCCCACCTAGCCACGTGGGATCTTGCTCCATCTGCCCCAACTACAATTTTTGCTTCAATAGGCTCAGGTGATCCCCTGTTACGTGAAATCCATATAGTGTTATTATCCCTATCGACAGCTTTTGATGAATTCCAGACTTCAGCTCCAGAATTTTTAGCTGAACTTATCAAATCTTCATTCCACTTTCCACGATGGATAGTACATCCATCAAAAAGTGTCTGGATAATTTTTCCATTTGGTGATAAGAAACTTATACGATCCGTATTCTGACTTATGTATTTTGGATCAAATGTAAAGAATTCATGTGCTTTGGGCACATCAGACATTAAAAGCTCAATTTCGTTTGGAGAAGGCATAAATTCCCCACATTGTACAGGAAAACCAGGACGTTCGCGTTTATCAATACCAAGAATAGTGAAATCGTTTCCAACTAATGTAGCGAGATTCTTTAGTGTTGAAGCGCCCGCAGGTCCAAGTCCAACAACCAGCACATCGACTTTCATGTTATATTCATCTATCAGAGAAAGGAAAAAAAAGATAGTGGTTTAATGTTCTATTAAATTCTTTGCTGCATTAATAGCGAAATCGAAAATCTGTTCAGGAAATAGACCCACCACGACAATTAAGAGCACTCCTATACCAATAGTTAATCCGTATGAAATCGGGATCTTATAAGGTGTCATTTGCTCCACTTTTACTACTTGAGTTTCGATTCGTTCTTCTACTGGTAGGTCCATAATCATCAATTTGATTACTCGTAAATAGTAAAATATGGAAATGGCACTATTAATGATTCCAATGAAAGCTAACCAGATTAAATCGGCATAAATTGCTGAAAATAGAATTAAAAGCTTTGATACAAAGCCTGCGAGCGGAGGAATACCCATTAAGCTAAGAAGGGAGATAGTTAACCCTAAAACTAACCAAGGATGCTTTTTACGAAGACCAGCATAATCATCAATATTTTCACTCTGAAGAGAGAATGCTACAACAATTACTACGGTAAAGGCCACTATTTTCATAAGAGCATGTGTAAGAATATGAAATTCTGCAGCTGCAATAGAGAAATCCATAACTCTTATTGATGGATCACCAGTTAGTGCTGCCAATGGTTCGTTTGCAACCGCTG
>JAEOSP010000374.1 GCA_016840305.1 Candidatus Hodarchaeota archaeon | reverse complement strand
TGGGATAGTTACGTTAAACTAAAACTAGCAGAGAGAGAAGTTCAATCAGCTAATATTCCATCCAAACAAGAAGAAGAATAAACTTATTCTTACAGTTAACAAGAGAGAATTTATACTTATTTACTTGAATAAACCTTAGCTATTGCATCATTACCCTCACAAATAATTTTAATGTAATCATCATCTAGTATATCCGTTGTAGCGTGCCTTGTTCCAAGAACAGCTGCAACTTGTACTATACCAGAAACTTCTGACCCTCTTGAAACTCTAGTTCCATGATCTGTTACAACTCCAGCAACTTTATTAGCTATATCCGACCAAGACCAATCCAGTAATGGGCAAACTAGGATTCGTGGAATATCTTTCGAAAATAACTCCATTCTTTCTCTAGCTTGTTCAGGATTCTGAACAATGAATGCATACCCTTCTGATCGGTGAGAACTATTTGCAGAGTACCCTTGAAGGGTGAATTTTAATTTTAGTCTCCCTTCTGAATCCATTTCTTCTCAAAAAACACTTATCAGTGAAGCATAAGATTTTTCTCCTTTTATTTGGTGTAAATATTTATAATAAAACACTGAGAAGTCTATTATAATTGACTAAGTGGTTTATAATGACTCGTAAAATCGTTTTACTCTACTTAATTCTTTTAGGACTATATTTCCAAAATTATCCGGCAATATTCACTGATGTACGCGCTTTAGAAGTTACTCCTGATACAATTGTTGAGCTTAATGATGTAGTAAAACTTAACTATACACTCTGGATTGGGGCAGGCGATCCAGTTGAACAACAAAACGGTACAGTTTGGGTACATGATCCTGATGATCCAAATGCTCCCTCAGAATTATATGAACAATTTCCAGATCTTTTTGTGCCCCCAAACTTCGGTTTCATGGAAAATATTCTTGGTATGAAAGCTGATACATTTAGGACCTTCGATATATTGTTTTCTTCTGGTAAAGCATTTAACAATGCAACAGACCCATGGTACCTTCAAGATTTAACTTACCAAGTATATCTTGAAGTAATTCTAATCGATGCAACTATTGTGCCTATAACCCCTTTTGATATTCCTATTTTTTTACCATTATTTGTCCTAGTTGTTTTCTTGCTGTTAATTATAATCTATTTTAGGATTAAACGTTTCAATAGGGCTCACAACATTTTCGGCTCGAAAACAATATGTCACTCTTGCGGAAATCCTGCAACAGTTAAATGTGGTAATCCTTCATGCCATACGTTATACTGTAAAGAATGTTTCATTAATAATGTGCATTGTACGGTATGTAATTCAAATAAAATGATACCTTTAACCTAGTTCAGGATAAAATCGCAATTAGGTTTAGTAAAGAAAGAATATAACCGAAAATCAGAGTGATCAAGGGATGAAATAGATTATCTGCAGCCCAAAAAGGTAAATCCTCAAAAAAATCAAAGATAGCGATTGCAGATGTAGGTAAGAGAGGGAAAATAAACAAATCAGATCCTTGTACTCCGATTATAAAGAGAAATATTAATCCAATAACATACGTAGATAATAATCCTCCAATGTACCCTTCAATTGTTTTGCTAGTTGTATAAGGCAACCGATGCTTTCCTAAACCTTTTCCTATCAATGCAGCTGCAGAATCACCTAATACAGTTGCTACTAACGCCAATTCTGCTATGATCATTGAATAGAAATTACCAACCCCTAAGAGAACAAGAAGCCATATCAAAGTAGAAGGAAGGTAATTTGCAGGATAATTCTTCTCGGATTCTCTAGTAATGAAATTTAACCACGTTGATGGATTTATTTTTAATCTGTAATATTCCATCGGAATGAAGAAGCATAAAACACCAAATAATGAAAGTTGAATGAACCACAGGTCAATCTGAAGTACGTGATATGCAAATGGGATGATCAAAACAGATAAATGTACCGCTTTTCGACCGAGTTCATTTAGAAAATTAAATTCGGTTTTATCAGACATATACTCATCATTTTCCTTTTTTTAGCGCAGGAGGTCGTCCACGGTAAAATTGAAATTTATGGTAATCAATAGGCTGTATTTTTTCTAACAAGAGTCTAAAGAATTTCTCAGCTTTCTCTTCAGCTTCACAAACAAACAGATCCAATGACATATAATCATGTTCAGGCCAAGTATGTATGTGAGAATGACTTTCCACTAAGATGTGGATTAATGAAAGACCATAAGGAGAGTATTCTTTTATAAATACTTCCTCTGTGTGTAAATTACTTCTTTCTAATGCTTCAGTAGTAATTTTTGAAAGTAGTGTTGCATCTGTTAGAATATCTTTCCTGACCCCATACATTTCAGCAATAATTTGATACCCCACTGTTGGAAGATCTTTGGTTTTTATTTCGTCAAAGGTATAGATGGCCCTTTTTTGGTTCTGTGAATCGGTTCTACGCAATTTTTGAGAAACTGGACCGACAGTATACAAGTTTGATGAATTTCCGAGAATAGTTGCCCCTTTATAACGATTGAAATTTGGAATGAATTCTTCTATCACAAGACCACTACTGTTTAAGTACTCCTGACAACTCCACTTCTCGAATGGTGATTTATTTCCAAAAGAAATATAACCACTAAAACTGTTTCTGGGATTTATTAATGAAAGCGCACGATCTAAAAACAGTCTAAAGCCAAACACCGTATATGGCGGATCCATCTCGAAAACATTGTACTTATTCAGCCATCCTCTTGGAAAAGCATTTCTAATATCCCATAACTCAGTATGAAGTATTTTAGTAAAATCGTTCGCTTCAGCAAAATTACGAATATAATGCAGAATACGTGGGTCTATATCGATAACAAATATTTCACGTGCACAATTAAGAAAAGCAAGAGCAATTGCCAATCCATCATCATCACCAAGAAGAACAATTCTTTTTCCTTCTACATCCCCATTTCTTGCCATTAATAATGCTCGCTTTATAACAGTAACATAATTGCTACGTGATTGATCATATTTATATTCAGGAGATGGACGAGTTTCTAAAGAAGTGATAACACTTCTAAAAAAGGTTTGATATCTTTTTGATAAATCTTCAGACTGTGGAGAAAATTCAGAAAAGAACTCGCTTGTAAATTTTAACATTAACTGATCTTGGATCCAGATTTTACCATCAGAACTAAAAAGGTTCTTTGTCTCTAACAGTCCTGATTTCATTAATTCCCCGCGAACTGCAGAAATTACAGGGACAGGAATTCCTACAATCCGAGAAAATTCCTTATTTGTGATTTTATTGTCCTGATTACGATACAGATGAACTAAAATTCGTAAAACGCCGTTTGCGCCTTCTCTTAAATTGCTATCCTCAGCAATTTGTTCACAGAAATTTCTAGGATTGCCAAACATGCATAAAACCTAATTTTTTCATTTTCATAGGAACGAGAGAGTAAAAGCACCAACGAAAAAGGCTGTAGATCCAATCCACATTGCTGTTCTAGAATAGGACCTTGCTTTTTTTCCTGTTTCAATTGATGGGTCTTGATATAAAATAACTACTGTATATAATAACAAGCAGACTGTAATAATCATTAAACTCAGATAGAGAAAATTACCTTGAAATTTAATGAACATTGGTATTGGGATTAGAAAGATCAGAATAAAGAAAAAGATTGAAGCTACCTGAACAGCGCGCTTTGGACCAAACTGTACAGCAAAAGTACGAGAATTCGTAATACGATCACCTTCAATATCCATAATACCTTTAACCAATTCTCTCCCAATAACTCCACAAAAAGTTATAATGGCCATTACGACCACAACAAGTATTGTGTCAGGATCTCTAGCATCCAAAGCAATCAATGTTAACAAGTAGGGAGCTGTATTACTTAGAGAAACCGTTGCATTTCCCACAATACCTTTATGCTTTGTCCATAAGTTATATGATATAGATAAAAAACTAAAGAATGTAACACCTATTGTCACGAGGCAATTATCTGAGAATAAAATCACTGAAAAAAGGATTCCTACTGCAATCATTATGAGAGATCCAAAAAGGACATATTGGGGGTTAAGAGTAGGATTTCTAACTAAGGGACGATCCATTCTTTTGTTAATTCTATCAGATTCAAAATCATGATAATCATTAATTGCCATCGATGCTCCAATAATTAGGAATGGAATACCCAATCCAAGTATTGCTAAGTCTAAATTTTGCGGTACAAGAGTGAAAAGACTCTCACCTGGATTCTGAATAACTAAAACGATTAAACCTGCCGTAAGACTCGCTAAAGCACCCATCAGACAAAGTGGGAGCCTTATTAAATCATATATATCATGTAGGGTGGATACAAGCTTCAAAGCAAGCACCAGCTGATTAATCGAAATTACCGTTCAAGTTCTCCACGAATGAATGCTTCAACTCTATCCCGAGCCTCAAAATCAGGAACCTGTACTGGTGGATGTTTAAATGCATAAGAAGACATAGTTATCAATGGTCCAGCAATTTTTCGATCCCTGGCAATTTTTAATGCTCGTATTACATCAATCATCACACCAGCGGAATTTGGGCTATCGATAACACTCAGTTTAACTTCGACAGATAGTGGTTGATCTCCAAATTTACGCCCATCAAGCATTAAATAGCAAATTTTTCTATCTTTCAGAAATGGAACATAATCTGAGGGGCCAATACGTGTAGGAACATCATGGGTTAAAATACTGGTAACTGCCTCCGTTTTACTGATACGTTTCGTTTTCAAACGAGACTCATATTTCATATTCTCAAAATCAGTGTTACCACCAAC
Organism: Candidatus Hodarchaeota archaeon; assembly: GCA_016840305.1. Next base: position 494 of record JAEOSP010000374.1, on the reverse strand, counting down.
ATTCAGTTGATATGTTTTCTGGACCTCAATTCCTCGATCAAGCATTAATTGAGCAAGTACTCGATGCAATATTGTAGCACCAAGTTGAGATTTTATATCATCACCAGCAACAGGGATCCCTTTATCCTCAAATTTTTTTGGCCACTCTTTTGTTGGATCAGAAACAATGAATGTTGGCATTCCATTGGCTAAAGAAACTCCTGAATCAAGACATGCTTGGGCATAGATCTTTGTAGCTTCTTCACTTCCTACAGGAAGAAAATTAACTAAAACATCCGCTTTAGCATCTTTTAATACATTAGCTACATCAATTGGTTTTATTTCAGATTCATCGTAACAATGGAAGGAGTCAATCATATGAGGTGCTACACCGTCGCTAATAGGTCCAGGTTGTACAATTACATCTATATCAGGTACATCAGAAAACTTGGGAGTACAATTTGGAGAAAGCCAAATCGCATCACTGATCTTCTTGCCAATTTTCTCTTTGTTTA
>JAEOSP010000373.1 GCA_016840305.1 Candidatus Hodarchaeota archaeon | reverse complement strand
GCCTTTCTGCATTACCTCTGGTCCACAGGAATAGATCTCATAAGTTAAGTCTTCCTCATGAGCTTTCTGAAGAATCTTCTCCAATATTGTTGTTGGAAAACCATGAAAACCAAATGATCCGTCATCTGTACAATAATGAACGCTAATTTTGGTGTTACTTAATTCTTCCTTGAAGAAAAGGTCATCATGAGTTTTTGCACCTTGAATGAGAGTTATATTGGATTGGCCCTTTGATATTATTGATGTAATTAAGAATCTCAAGGGTGCAATTCCCATTCCACCTGCAACAATAATTGCTGATTTATTCTCGTTTATGTCAAAACCATTACCATAGGGGCCACGAAGACCTATTAAGTCGCCAATATTCGTTCTGAGAAAATTTGCTGATGTTTCTCCTTTCGAGCATATTGTAAATTCAATTTTATCAGTATTTTTAACTTGACTTATCGAAATAGGAATCTCATCGTCTCCTGGTAGCCATAGCATAAAATATTGTCCTGGATTGGCTTTGATCCCGAGATTTGTCGGTAAATTAAAAGAAAAGGTTGCAGTCTTTTCACCCTCAAGTATTTTATCCGTAATCGTTAAACAAAGGGGTATTTCTATTCTATTCTGCTTATTCATGCGCTAATCCCCTTAGTTGACTGAGTGATTTTCCTTCTCTTAAGATATACTCGTTTAATCCTTGTAAAATTTTATGAATGAGAATTTGAGGCGTATCGTACTCAATTAAAGCAGAACCAATTTGGATAGCGCTTGCTCCCGCAAGAATATACTCTAATACATCTTGCCAAGTACTAATACCACCTACCCCAATTATCGGAATTTTTGTTTCAAAGTGCTCATATAATTCATAAATCACTCTTAAACCTATTGGTTTTATTGCTTGACCAGATAATCCTCCATAAATGTTCCCTAATACTGGTTTTTTAGTGTGAATATCAATCATCATAGCTTTTACTGTATTGATTGCAACTATAGCATCTGCACCTGCAGAAATTGCAGAATCTGCAACTGATATAATATTAGTTATGTTAGGAGACATTTTCACCCAAATAGATACTTTTGTACTATTTTTACATGCTTGGACTATTGAACGTACAATATTAGGGTCTGTACCTACGGCCATGCCAACATTTTTAGCATGAGGACAGCTTAGGTTCAACTCATAGGCTATTGGAGTGTTACCAGTTATGGTATTGTCTATATGTTGGATTATTTCTTGAAATTCCTTTGGTGAAGAGCCGAAGATCGAGACTGAATATTTTACATTAGGGTTAAGATCACGGAGTTCTTCGCTAAATGCATCATATCCTGGGTTGGCTAATCCAACAGCATTCAAGATAGATTTTATTTCAGGAATATAGATAACTGAAGGATTTGGATAACCTTTTCGAGGATTTAAACCAATAGATTTTGTTGTTACTGCACCAAATCCTTCTTTATATGCCCGATTAAGTGTTGAATATGTTGATCCCCAAATTCCAGAGGATAAAATTAGCGGATTCCTTATTTTTACTGTTCCAATGAGAGTTTGGAGCTCCATCATCTCTTGATCTCAATTACTGTATTAATGAAATATTTTCAAGGATTTTAAAGATCTTATCACAATATGTACATCTAAGGCTTAAGTTTTCACGACTAGAGCTTCCATTGCTACCAATAACAGTAAATTCTGTTTCTACATCTTCTCGTAAGTTGGTAATACAGTTTAATCCTGGACATTTGATAATACCGTGAGCTTTCTTTGGAGCTCGAATTTTTTCCTTGTGGATAATGTTATAATTTTCTATACAAATGAAATTGCTACCTGATATTAACAACCCTAAGATATCTAAATTCAAGTCTTCTTTACTAATATTCCTGATCTTAAGGACATCTTTTCTCCCGAGTTTTTTTGAAGGGACATTCATTGCAATAAATACTGAATGAGGGTAATGCTCATCAATATTCAATGCTTTTAAAACGAAAAATGATCCTCCAGTAACAATGTGATCAATGACAATACCATTATCAATTTTTTTGACTGTTAGTTGCTTATCGTTTGATTTCTTGTCAGTCACTATTCTCAACTCATTTTATTAACCGATTTAAAACTGCCATTCGGACGTAAACTCCATTTTCTGCTTGCTCAAAGTATTTTGCTTGCGGAAATCGATCAATTGCATAAGGAATTTCATCCACTCTCGGTAAAGGATGCATTATAATTAGATCTTCTTTTGCTGCTTTCATTAAATCAGGTTGAAGTTGGTAGGATTGTTTTACCTTATTATATAGCATGGGATCTGGAAATCGCTCCTTTTGTAATCGTGTGACATAAAGAACATCGAGATCACCAATAATATCACCGAGATTTGTTGCTTTGTGCATCTCTAAATCAGTTGATTCAAGATCGTAGACTAATTCATCTTGTAAATCTAAGGAAGGATGAGATAGGTAATTAATTGTGTTCCGACCAAATTTACTTAAGGCAAATAATAATGAAGAAATCGTACGACTATACCTTAAATCTCCAACAATACCTACATTAAGTCCTGACAACCTATGATGATTTTTTTGAATAGTAAAAATGTCCAATAAGGCCTGAGTAGGATGTTCTTGACTACCAGAACCTCCTGATATTACTGGAACCCCATATTTGTCAGCTACTTTCGCTGCAAGCTTCACACTACCTCTTCGTGGATGTCGTAGTACAATACAATGGGAATAACTTGCTAGCATAGTGATGGTATCAGATAGAGACTCGCCTTTCTCAATCGAAGTTCCAGCTTGGCTTGAAAATCCTAGTGTTTCGCCTCCTAAACGAAGCATTGCACTTTCAAAAGATAATCTTGTTCGTGTACTTGCTTCCCAAAATGCCAAGGATAATATTTTCCCTTTTAAGGCATCAGCATATTTGGAAGGATTTTCTTTTATTTCAGATGCATCGTCCAAAATATGTTGGATGAAATCTTCAGTCATGTATCGAATACCGATAATATGAGATGTTTGATATTCAGTATCTTCATTCATCTTTATTATTCCCCATTTTATATTTATAACAAGCATCTATAAAAGATATAAAAATCTTGGAAGGATTTTCAAATCGTGATAAGAATTCTGGATGATACTGTGTTCCAATGAAAAATGGATGATTATTTAATTCTCCAATATGGACAACAGATTCGTCATCAGACATCCCTGAGAAAATAAATCCTTTCTCTTCTAAGTTTGTTTTATACTCAGGATTAACCTCATATCGATGTCTAAATCTCTCTTGGACTTCTAATTTTTGATAAATGGTGTGAGCTAACGTATTTTCTTGAATTTTAACAGGATACGCTCCTAATCGCATTGTTCCACCTTTTCGATACACCTTCTTCTGGGATGGTAGAAGATCTAAAACAGGGTGGGGAGTATTGGGATTAAATTCTGTTGAATTCGCTTCTTTTAACCCACAAACATTTCTTGCATATTCAATAACTGCACATTGAAGACCCAGACAGATTCCGAAGAAAGGAATTTTTTTCTCACGAATATTCTGTACTAGGGTGATTTTTCCTTCAATTCCTCGATCTCCAAAACCACCTGGAATAATTACTCCGTCAATATTCTCAAGATGTCTTTCCATATCTTTTTCATCAAGATTAGTTGTTTCTATAAAGAGCACCTTAATCTTCAATTGAAGATGAGCACCACTGTGTGTTAGTGCTTTTTCAATTGAGGCATAGGCGTCTTCAAGTCGTGTATATTTACCTCCAATACCTATTCTTAATTCTGTTTTCGGATTCTCAATACCATCAACTAACTTTCCCCATTTCTCTAAAGTAGGAACGCTTTTAGGACCAATATGTAGTCTATTAAAGACACTAGTTAAAATTCCTTCTTCTAGCAACTGAAATGGGTATTTATAGACAATTGGGGTATCATGACCTGAAATTACATCAGATTGGGAGATATTGCAAAACATAGCAATTTTTTCACGTGCTCCCTCGTTTAGAGGGTATTCTGAACGACACAAGAGTATATCAGGTTGAATACCCATACCTTGAAGAGTTTTAACGCTCGCTTGCGTTGGTTTGGTCTTTTGTTCTCCTACTACACGAAGAGAGGGTACTAAAGTAACATGTATCCAGCATACATTTTTTGGATCCACCCTCAGACTTAACTGCCTCATCGCTTCAATGAAATATGCATTTTCGATATCTCCAACTGTCCCTCCTACTTCAATCATAGTGATATCTGTCACATTATCTTTTTGCTGAACCCATAACATAATTTCATTAGTAATATGAGGAATGAATTGAATATCTTGACCAAGAAATTCTCCTTTTCGCTCTTTTTCAATTATATTAAAGAAAATTCTTCCTCCCGTTAAGGATGACCAAGAATCAAGGGATTTATTGAGAAAACGTTCATATTCACCTAAATCCATATCTGTTTCAGTAGAATCATCTAAAACAAAGACCTCTCCATGCTTATACGGATTAATGGTCCCGGCATCCATATTTAAGTAACCATCAAATTTTAATGGTGAAATTTTGTACCCTGTTGATTCAAGAAGTTTTGCGAGGGAGGCAGCCAGTAATCCTTTGCCCAACCCAGACATTACCCCTCCTGTAATTATAATATATTTAGGGGTCATTATTTTTGCCTCCAGCATTTTTAGTATATTTATCTAAGCGCTTGTACTCGAACCTGAGTAGTTTTTCAATTCTTTATAAATTTAAGTTGTATATATCTATTTATGTGAGTGTAGGACTGTTTATAAAAATTAATAATTCCAAATTGCATATCATATTATGTAAACTCAATAAATCAAGAATAAAATCAATTATACTACTGCAAAATGAAAATTTATAAGCAGAAAAAAATACAAGGTGAATTGGTGATTTTATGCAAAAAGAACAACATATTCTAGTTTCAACTACAAATTTTATTCCTGGTTACTCAATTGATCGATACGTTGGAATAGCTTATGGAGCCACTGTCCGTTCAAGGGGTATGGGCGGAGATTTCCTAGCTGGTTGTCAATCCACTTGCGGTGGTGAGGTTGCTGCTTATACAGAAATGGCTGTTGAGTCAAGAAATCAAGCTATGTATAGAATGCTTGATGACGCAGCACGTATAGGAGCTAATGCCGTTGTTGGGATGAAATTTGATAGTGATCAAATCGGTCAAGGTGGAAATAACAGTACCATTGCTTATGGAACAGCTGTTATAGTCTCTCCTTCACAGAAACAATACTAGTTATAGGGTGAAATAAATCAATTTTACTACTATAAAATTACGAATGAAACATATCCAGCTGTCATGGAAATTTCATTTTAGCCATCATCCATTATGTGATAATTACAGGGATAGTGTATATCATATTGGCCCCTTAATTGTTTGTCAAGGGTGTTTTTTAACTACGATGGGAATAATAACTGGATTTATTTCCTCTTTGATGATAAATCTATCATTAGAGCCAATTCAATGGTCTCTGATGGTACTGATCATCATGTCCTTTTTACTAATCATAGAGGCATTCCAAATTACAAATCGTAACATAAAAAGAATGACGCGAATAACAACAGGTTTAGGAATCGGAGCTTTTTTCTGGGGACTATTTACTGTCGATTTTCCATATAAACTTGTTGGTTTGACGGTTGCAATGATTTCTTACATATTATTCCGGATAATAAGATGGTTGCGACCGACTACAGACTTGTGTATAGGTTGTGAAGAATTAAATGCAGGTAAAGTGTGTAGCGGTCTTGAACATAAAGCTAAAGCAATGAATGATTATTCAGATTATGCTTCTGATTTATTACAGGACGTTTTGCGATCTAAATTTCGAAATGAGCTTAAAGAATGACCTAGATTACAATAAAGTTAATCATCTACTTTTCTACAATGTCAAGATAAGAGTCTTCAGGATAATAATTATCTTCATCTTTATCATGGTTCGGATACCAAACTTGGGCAAAGAATTGGTTTTTTTTCGCCTCATCATCGAAATTCCACGGAGGAGAAACGCAATCAGGACACCAATGTCCAGCTTTGAGGATTGTATAAGGTTTAGCTCTAAATTTATGTTTATAGGTACATTGCCAGTCCAGAGTTTCGTACATATCTCCATTCCATTCAATTGACAGACATTGTCCTCCACGAAATTTTGCAGCCTTTTGAAGATCTTGAATATCCAGATGTTCTTTTGACTCATCGTATCCATGATCAAGTCTGATTGATTCGAGTTTTGATACCTCTAGCTCAGGCATATCAACTCCCCAAGCAGGTATTGATTCATATGTCTTGTAATCCTTATAGAATGCCGAGATCCGCATATCATTCTTATTGTTATACCAATAAACAGTTCCATTTTTTGATTCGGCAACCATCTTATAAAATCGTTTATGCGTTGCCTTCTCCACTTGATTACGAATAAATGTAATTCTTGAACAGAAAAATGACAATAGTTTCAAACCAATTGAACGATCTTGGGCTAGATTATTATAATAGTGCTCATTAGATTGACCCCAATTACTGATATACTCGTTCAAGACATAGCTGTCTTCGTAGTGTTGCATGTGAAAATTCCTGAGAGCAAACCATTTTCTTTCAGTAACTCTTTCAAAACGTAGACCATTAATTGCTAAAGCTCTCTTCATCATCTCATAAAACGTTGTTCTGCACGAAGGTCCTCCAGCCATATTATATACTCTTCTCCAGAAATCTGAATCCTCAGGAACATCTAAACAGTTAACTAATCCTCTTCCTGCATCCTCTTTTGTGTTATTTTCCATGAAGGAATTGATTGGTTGGTGGAACATTATTGGATCCATCAAATCATCTGTTGTCATAATGAAAGTTTGACGTAAAGACACCCAGTGTCTAATATTTGATTCTAAAACAGCTCTTTCACCAGCAATTTTCGTTATTGCATAAAAATCAAATATTGAAGGTTTCAAAGGATCGCCTACTCGACCAACGTGAATTGGTGGTAATCTATCACCTGTTTCCGCTACTGTTCCAGTGTAAATGAATTTAATTCTCTCAGATCCACCTGGCTGTTCTTCGATAGCTCTTACGATATATTTTATTGCAGTTGTATTCACAGCTTTCGCCATATCAGGGTTTTTATCCGCTGCAGGCGAAATAAATGCCATTGGACACAGGCACCAATCAATCTCGTGACATGCTTCCTTAACATCTTCATATATTGTTGCATCTCCCCAGACGATTTTTAGACCTTCTCCTTGCACAGTTCCCTTTCCACTAATAGGGGTTATTCCACACTCAATTTCGTATTTACGGAATAAATCATTATTTTTCTTTGATGGGCGTTGTAGAAGAATGATATCATAATTTTTTCTTCTTTCCCACAAATTCTGGAATGCCTCAAATCCCATAGATCCAGAAGCACCTGCTAAGAATACTCTTTCTTTATTCATAATAATCACATTATTTTCTAAAGCCTTTAATCGTAAATTTCTTTATTTCTTGAGCAAATTATCCCAATTGAACTCAGTAGAATTAGGTATCTACTACTACTAGTAATTGGCATTCAAACTAGAGTTTTCGGATTCGTTGAAGCATATTCTTTGCATTCATTATATGATCTTGGGCTTTTTCATAATCTTCCTCTTTTTGTGTTTTGATTGCTATGTCTATAAAGCCAGTAGCCTTCTGTAAAGTATTAGCTAGGTCATGAGAATATGCATCTTTTAAAATAAATTTATCCTGTAAAGAAATGGCCTGTTCTAAATGGACGAGGTAAAGAATAAGGATTACTGAGATCCATATATCAAATCCGAAGTATAGTATCACTAATATCTCTATGTCTTTGATAAGCTCTGTGATAAGGATAAGCATCAGCGTTAGACTTGTACCTGTAAGAAATAACATAAAACTGCTACGTGAAAATTCTAGAACCTTTTTTCTATTATACAGTCCAACAATTATTAACAAAGCATAAATTGAAGCACGTTCCAAATTCAAAATTGTAGAAGTCAATGCTTGATCAAACAATATATGTACAATTAGAGGAAGAATAATATACAATCCATAAACTAGTAAATATACCTTTTTGTCAACTTGTAAGAAGTAAGATATCATTCCAATTGCTATACTTAATGTTCCTATTGTAAAACAAGTACCTGACGCGATATAGGTTATGGTACGAAGTAATTGATCCGTACCATATATATTAAATAGAAATATAATAACTCCAAGTATATTAAACATCCAACCAACCGCTACTAACAGGAATCTGTTGTAATCAAG
>JAEOSP010000372.1 GCA_016840305.1 Candidatus Hodarchaeota archaeon | reverse complement strand
ATCACCTCTCAATTTCCCATATTTTTTAATATAACTCTCTTTATCAATCACAGATAATATTATCGAATAGATTGATTCAGAAATAGTTTTATCAAGTATTTTATAGAATTTACTTTTAACCTCATTATCAAAGAGAATTTTGAATTCTTTTTCGCATTTACGTATATCTCTCGAATGAAATATTACCTTTTGATCACCTCAGAAGTCTTGCTTAATTGAATTAAAATCTTGACGTAATTGTTGGTAATCTGTGTCAGAAATTATCACTCCGCAAAGAACAAATACAGAAAAATTTGGATCAATATTCTTCAATCCATGATCACCTGATTCATCAAGGAAAAGATAATAATTCACTAATCACTATTTATTTAGTAAAGATATGAGATTTATTGTATTCGGAAACTCTCTTAAAATTAGCCCTAACGGCAGTCTGTCTAATAACCATTTTTAGCTGTAAAAATTAATCCAATTAAGCCGGTTGAAGAGGTAATGAAAATATTTTAACCTTGGTTATCAACAGATTAACAGATTCCTGGAAATGTCTTGTTTTTAGTTTATAATAAACAGACAGGTTTTTAGACAGTCTGACGGCCCGGCAATAAAGAGAGTTTGCGTTACACTACAAAGTACGGCCAACGTATTTAAATATGTATTATAAGCCGTTGTTTGATTGGCCAGAAAAGGAGGGTATGGCACGTGTTTTTGCCGTCTTCGCCCTACGTAGCCTTCTTTGACCTCCGAAGCTTCAGCGGAGGAGGTGGCGAAGTAGGGCATAGTACAAATTTTATTAAGCATTATGAGTGTCGCACAAGTTTTATAGGTGGACGAAACATTGTCCCGGTGCAGGGCACCGACAAAAAGAAAAAAGAGCGTTCGGGCCGATAGTCCACGTGTGGTTTTTTGTTAGGTGGCCTTCAGGTCCCCGCAAAAAACCATGCCAAGCCTATTTGTTATGACCGGCGTGTTATGGTTAGGCATTATTAAAACGATTGAATTCTTAGGAAATCACAGTTGGTTCCATGTAGACAATTTCCCCTGTCATAACATCTACATATAACTTATAAGAAGCATGTGGCACGAATATCTCCCATGTAATTCGCACTTCTATTCTATCATTTTGAATGAAAGGAACAATAGATAATTTGGCACTACTTGAACTCAAATATTCAGACAGTATCTTTACGTAATACTCATCCCCACTAAAGCCTAGATGACTAACTATCCTCCCAATAAGTAATGATTTTGCCTGTTCCTGGTCAACAAAGTAATTCTGAGGAACATAAATTTGTGGATACCAATTCCCCAGACATTGAACGACTTCAGAATTTATAACCCAGAAATAAATTTTGGAATTGATTACTTCTTTCATGTCAATATTTTGAGGTGAAGTCTCAAGAATCCATAAATAATCCTTGCTTGTTGATGCAGGAGGAGAAGTAATCCATGTAAATGTAAGATCGTCTGGATTTTCGATCCCAGTTTCTTCTGAATTAAGCAATGCAAAACTTTTTACTGTCTCAATAGCATCCTGCTGAGTCATTTCATTCTGATAAGGTGGCAGAATATGAGTTCCTGAACCTGTACAAAATCCAAAATCATTTAAAGTTGATCCTATGTATTTATTCTTTTCTTTAAAAATCTCAATTCTTTCTAAGAGCGTCATAGAATCAAGCTTATAAAATGCAGAGGGGTAAAGAGGATCCAATGGTAAATTAGGATCTGGTTCAAATTTTGTTGTTATTAACCTTGGTTCGCTGTATCCTGTTCCAGCAATATTTGTAGCATAAGCCCATACAAAATAATCAGAGTTAGGATCTAATCCTGTTAACGTAACATAGAATGTTTCAGACTGTGACCCAGATGATGTTTTATTAGCAATGAGTTCCGTTGAATCAGGATACTGAGATTTACTCCAGGTAATACCACGATCAGTAATTTCAGCAGCACCGTCAGAGGTTATTATGCCACCAGTTGTTGCACTTGTTTTAGTAGTTGACGGAATTCCATAAGATTTAACTTTTGGGATGTAAGGAGGATCAGTGCTAAATGACTTAGTTTCTCCATATGATGTTCCCAGACAATTTGTAGCGAAAGCTCTCACATAGTATTTGGTGTTTAAAGTTAAATCCACCAATTGGATAGTGAAAGAAGTAGAGCTATCTACAGTGATTGTATTGTCGTATTCTGTTGGTTCTCCTGAAGTATTCCAACATATACCCTTGGAGATAACTTCACAACTGCCCTGGGAAAAAAGATACCCCTTGCAAAGAGCAGATGTTTGAGTTATTGAAGAGATATTGCCGGTTGTTACGGTTGGTAACTCTTGTTCTTTGCAACCTGATAAGATAATAACTAAGAAAATACAGAATCTTAATAATTTCATGAGATCTTCTGATGGTAGGTTTTATGTCTTATTATCAACATTTTGGCCTCAAAAACTATTCCAAATAGTTACTTATGTAGGAAGAATTTTGCGTTTGTGCAGGAACCATTTCCGCTTAACCATAACGGTCAGCCGGTAAGTGCTGTGCGCTTAACGGCGATCAAGTTTTCTATTAGTTTTTATTTACGTAAAATTCGAAAATCTGTTTTATTAATCAAATGCCAGCATTGCATTTACCGGCCTTTAGCGCTTGTGCTTTTTATTTATCAATACTAAGTCTTAGATTAGCTCCTAATCCCTCACGGAAGATTCTCATAAGTGTTGAAAGTCGGATATCAGAAGCGTCATTTTCAATTCGTGAGATATATGTTTTAGTCGTGCCGCATTTTTCTGCAAGCTGGGCTTGTGTTAATCCTTTCTCCTTTCGAAGTTCCTGAAGCATAACGCCAAGTCTGAAAGCTTCAAATTCAGTTTCAAATCGTTCCCTGCTGTCAGTGCCTCTTTTACCATACTGTTCATCAAGATGATCTTCGAATGAAGTAAGGTTTTTATTTTCTTTCTTTTTCATTGAAGTACTCCTTTCTAAGTTTTTCTGCCAATTCAATCTCTTTCTTATGGTTTTTTGTGATTTCTTTTGGAAACCGTTTATCAGGATTATAAGTTGATCTTTATCGAAAAAACTGAATACTCTAAATATGTCAGTGCCAACTTCAACTCTGATTTCAAAAATCCCTTTTGACCCTGTTATATGTTTGAAATATTTCTCAGGAACTCTTTCTACTGTAGCAATAAGGAGAAGTGTCCAGTTGAACTTCTTCTTGACTTCAGGTCTAAGAGTTTCGAAGAAGTCAAGATAGTAGCTCTTGTAGTAAAAGATTTTCCTGATAAATCTTTCGTTCCTAGAGCAAAGTTATCTAATTAGGTAACATTTTGCAAATTATTTGTTGGATATTTTTGTTTATGGCATTAGCGCTAACGGCAGTCTGTCTAATAACCATTTTTACCGGTAAAAATTAATCCAATAAAGTCGGTTGAAGAGTCAATGAAAATATTTTAACCTTGGTTATCAACAGATTAACAGATTCATGGAAATGTCT
>JAEOSP010000040.1 GCA_016840305.1 Candidatus Hodarchaeota archaeon | reverse complement strand
CGTTATCTCCAAGCTTGTTGTGATTGCTGAGAGGCATTTTTTTGTCTGAATCTTTCAATGAGATTGGCAACCTTTCTGCTATAAACAAAACTTCAACGAACTATATAGATGTAACTTTGACATATTTAATGAAATATCCTCCCTGTATTGCTGTATTTCTCTCCTCTTAACTCTCTCATATTTTGGTACCATTGTAATTGTCCTAAAGTAGATACAAGATAGGGAATATTTAATCTTTAATCTCTGACTGGTACCTTCTGTCTCATATTATCTGACCTAGAGAAACTACATTAAAACTTTCTAGTTTGGTACTTCTGAGATATTGACAAATCGCTTACTGAGTACTCTCATATATTCCCATTGTGTACTAAAAATATTAGCTCCGTATCGGATCAAATAACTAATTCTGTAATCTGTTGTTAGATTCTCTTGAAGTACCATTTAGCAAACTTTGATTGTACAAGAGATAATCTACTGTTACTGTTTTCTGGAGAGAAAGGAAGTATAGAAATAGGGGAATTAGGGGGTTATGTTGGGTTTTCTGTTTTCGTTGATACTTTGTTCATCTAAGGGGAGGTGGGAGGAGGAGTCCAACCTGTTATTGTGCCCTCTCGAGTTAATGCAATCACTGGCACCCATACGCCAGGGAATAATTCTTTTCACTCCTTTATGTGACCGCTAGTTGTGCCCTCTATCTTAGCGTCTTCGAGGGCTCCTGTTCCCTTTCCAAAGATGTTTCCTTCACTGAGCAGATCAGCAAGACCGCCAAATTCATCAAAGACATAATAAAGCTTGTCCCTTGCCGAGACTTCGAGAGTGCCCCATACAGTCTCTCCATCAGATTCATAAAATGTGATTGTGTCTTTTGCTTTACATGTTCCAGTTAATGTGTTCCAGTTGAAGTTAAACGAATGCTCTTCAGTGATATCAAAATCATTATCTTCCTCACCATAAACCCAGGTTAATGGGTATTCACCTTCTATGTTAAGTTCAACATACAAAAACATAAATTCAACCTCCTTAGCGTGGAATGTTCTCTGAATCAGATCTTTTGGCTCTGGGTTATCGAGTTCGGTTCCTCTTGGACCTGCATGGTAAGTTCCCCATGGACCATAACTCACAGATATTCCTTCGATGTAAAGCTCGAAGGCTAGCTTTGTTTTTGGTGCTGCCTGTACGGGTATGATAGTTAGTGTGAGCATTGCCAACAGCATTAAGGTTAGCATCAAAATTTTCTTATTCATTCTTTTTCACCTCCCCTATCTTTTTTCACCTGAGAAAGGGCATTCTAGAAACAGAATGTTGAATCCATCCCCCTTTCACTCTTAATACAATTTCATGAATACTTGATAGGTTGTATTTGCTATTTGCTGAAGAATATTCCCTAAATTTCTAGAAGATTTCTCTATCTAAACTGATTATGATTTTGGACTTGGACGTATCTTATGTCCAATATTAAAAATGCTCTATCATGTTAAGGTGTATGAGTGATTATCTTTCCAAATCTAGGACAATGAATATGCCTTAGACATGACTGAGAATGATTAGTTTGATCGATCGGATCCCTATCTATTTAGGAAATGGGATATATATGATGGATTTAGGACGTACCTTATGACCAATCAGCAAACTTGAAGCTTGTTGCAAAGATTATTTCTCATTAGATTTCGGTATTCCTATCCATCTGGGGGTTGTGTTCTTGTATTTTCGATAATTATCTCCGTACTTGTAGAGGCAATAACGTTCTTCAGCCGACAAATTAGCGTTGAGTAAAACCAATAGCATCACCGTTAATAGAAGATATAACCAAGAAATACAAGCTATTCCCAACCCAATTTGCATTAGTAGTAAACCAATATACTCAGGATTTCTTGTTACGCTATATAGTCCTTTAGTGATGACCTTGTCCCTGAGACTAGAAGCAAAATTGCGAACTGCAATAATCATGAATGCCATACCAAACAGATAGATAACTAGACCAATGTATAGCCATGTTGTACCCAGTTGAAGAGGTAAGAAAACAGCGTAAATTGAAGAAACGACTATAAGTAAGAAGACTGCAGTTATGATTCTTTTCTCCTTTTTAGTTAGCTCAAAATCTCCTGCTTCGCCCGATTCTCTAACAGATGTCACTCTCATAGTGTAGAAGAAAATGATTAACATAGGAATGACCAGAATCCAAGCGTTCCATAAGCTTAACTCAAAAGCTGGAATAAGTGACATGATTTCCCTCCTTGTTGTTCACTTATCTGAACTCCCATTCACAGTACGGGTCGCCCATCGCTATACACTTCGTTTCTTTAACATGCTGATTCTTG
>JAEOSP010000371.1 GCA_016840305.1 Candidatus Hodarchaeota archaeon | reverse complement strand
TAAATAAGCCTTTAGGAGTCAGTTACTAGAGTTCGGTTGATTTTTAAGATGATTTCCGAGTTTATGTGTTCTTATGTCTGTTACATTAGTTCATTATTCTGTAATTATTTCATTTCGTGCATTATAAGGATTTATATCACCTAGCTATCGCGAAGATAATAGAGTTATATCCTATAAAAAGAGAAGAAGAGAAAAAATGGATACAACTATCAAAATAAATTACAAGCATTTAAGTGTAGCACTAGTTATCACAATAATTCTAACCATCAGCTGTTTGTTTTTGATGTTTGCTGCGATATTCGTATTAAATGACGTTCTGGAAGTATTTATTGGAGATCCATGGTACTTGTACCATCAGGGGTATCAAAATACCGAAGAAACATATAGAAATTTGGTAAGCGTCCTGAAACCAATTGGATATCTCTGTTTTTTTCTCGTTCTCGGATTAATTACAATTGGAATATTTTTAAGGCGTTATAAGATTAGTTTACTCGGATCATATGCACTCTACTTACCAATATTAGGTCAATTTAGTGTCGCTATGGTAGCGCTTTTTGCTGGAATTGGAGTTACCCGAATTATATGGGTTCCTATTTATAATATTGAACCAGAGCTCTTAAACTTAGCAGCAGTTATTTTGCTTCCAATAGGGATTAGCAACGTATTGGTGGAGTTAGGAATTGGGGGAATAGCATTACCCCGGCTGGGATACATGTTAACTATCTACTCAATGTTATTCCTTACAATACTCGGTGGATTTATATTCGTATTTGGAATGGTTACATGGGTTTATGGGAAATCACAAAAGCGAACAATCCTGAATTTCTGGATTTATAGATATTCTCGTCACCCCCAATATTTAGGATTAATCCTTTTCAATTATAGTCTTTTTTGGCGGTCCTTCATTGGCTTCACTATTCACCCTTCCCTACCTACGTTACCTTGGTTAGTAGTAACTTTTTTACTCCTCGGGTTGGCTATTACAGAAGAAAATAATATGATACAGAAAAATATGGAGGAATATACAACTTTTCGATCAAAGACTCCCTTTCTGATCCCCTTACCACGAGTTCTCACCTCTGTTATTCTACTCCCAACACGTTTGGTCTTGAAAAAGGACTGGCCTGATAACAATAGAGAATTAGTGACTATTTTAATTGTTTATGGATTAATTTTGATCCTTAGCTCACTTCCTTTTATGACTGGATTGATGAGAGAAATGGATTATTATTATTCGATTCTCCTCTCGTAAGATAGCCTTAAGGAATCAGTCTATAGAGAGGGTGTTGATTTATTGAGAAATATCTCTGATCTTATGTCTGAAGGTCTATCTAGAATAATTCTATCAGAGATTCTTAATCTATAAACTTTTAGAGTCAAAATTAGGGAAATGTTATTCTTCAAAGAAAGAATACTGTGATTCAAATTCATGGAGGAGGTTTCGAAGCTGGTCTCAGATATCTAGATTTCTTATGAACGATTCCTTCGCTTCCATTTTAGGATGAGATAATAAACAAGTGTAAGGAGAATTAATGTATAAACAATCCCTACAAATCCAAATTTAATATTTGGGATAAACGGAAGAATATTCAGAATAAATTCTGGATAAGAATCTGGAAAAACAATTAAGATTAGTGTTAATGTGTTTTCTAGCGCGTCGAGACCTCTAGACAAGAAAACTGAAAGGAAACCTACCAAAGGAAGAAGTATATTCCCATTCTCTTTTATTTTCTTCCCTAATAGTATAAATATTCCGCTATTTCCTATCAATCCAGAAAAAAGAAAAATATAATCCGCTAGATACTGTAAATATATTATGGGTTTCACTTCTGACCAAGCGCTCAGAATTGTTTCTACTTCTTGTGAAGTAGTTGCCTCTTGGAGATCTGAGGTCGAATAACCAGACTTTGAGATAACAAGTGAGGTAGGGACAAACACTAGGAGAATAATCATGCTGAAAACGGTATAAGCAATGAGTATGGTACCAATTAACTGCCTTTCTGATGTATCTGTTAATGTTTGGAAGATATTTTTCACATTGACCCCTACTACGTGATATCATATTTCTCTTTTGCTCCGCCTGGAAAATCGAAATTATTCAAAATGCTAATACTAAAATTGGTGATATTTCTATTACCGCAAAAGGGCTTTTATGATAAAAAGAAGTGGAAATTTTCAGTCCTCTCGTTTAATTAAAACATTAATCGATAATCGTATTTAATGCAGGATGGTCTTTCTTCATGTCTTATGGTTTTGCCGCTTTCCTTCTTCTCAATTCAAAGTTGTGTAATTTTCCTGCAGTTTTAATACAATTCTTCAAATAAGTCAAAAAGCTTAAAACAGAAATGACCCTTTTTCAGAAGAAGGGATTAGAAGAAGGGATTGGAAACTATGTTCCGCCATCAAACACTCAGAGTTGTTGTTGCCCAGATTCTTATTTTGCTGTCCGTTTGTATAAGCGGAACAATATTTTCTGTTCAACAAGTTGCTGGTTACACGGGATATTTCGAAGAAGGTTTTACTGATACTTCCTATAAAGATTTTACTAGTACGACTATAGCGGGTTGGGAGAATGACTCTGGAATGATCTCATTACCTAGAATTTTCCCTGAATATGGCGCTTCCTCTCTTTCCTTGAATTCTATGAGTCTTGCCGTCAAAGATAATTATGTTTATCTTGCAAAGGATCAAGGTGGACTGGAAATATTTGACATAAGCGATCCTACTAGTCCGGAAAGTGTAGCCACGTATTCTGGAAATGCTAGTGTTGATGTGATCACAGTAGGGGATTACTTATACCAAGCCTCATATTATTACGATACAGATATTACCAGTTATTTCTCTATCTTCAATGTAAGTGATCCAGTAAATCCGACTTTGATAGGGTCACTCTCCCGACCTTTTAATTCAACGTTTTGGATAGTCATGAATAGTCTATTTATCATAAATGACTGGGCGTATGTAATAGAAGGTAATTGGAATCTCACGAATTTCAAAGTTAGTTATTCTATCACAAATATAAACATCACTGATCCCAGTACCCCTTCTGTGTTTTCCACTTATGTTATTCCTTCAATATTTGACGGTCAAACTTTTATGAAAGAAATCTTTATAGAAGGACATTATCTCTTCTTTCCAGAGGAATTTCATGGTTTACTAGTTTTCGATATTATTGATCCAGCAAATATTACTCTCTCTGGAAATTATACCACGGGGGGGTTTCCTACAAGTGTTTTTATAGAGCAGGATATTGCTTATGTTGTTGATTCAGATCAGGGGTTACATGTGTTCAATGTTTCTGATCCAACGAATGCCAGTTTTCTAACTACCATTCCAACTACCTTTAACTCTCTTTTTTATCAAGCTTACACGGTATGGGTTGAAAATAAATTTGCCTATCTTCATTATAAAAGAGCAGGATTTCTTGGGAGGTTCCAGGTTATTGATCTCTCTGATCCTCTAAATCCTATGCTTGTGTTCTCTACTCAACTTAGTGAATATGCCAGTGAGTATGCCATTTTTAAAGATCATTCGTATATATATCTCTGTGGTAGTGCTTTAACCATTCTTGATGCAGGTCATTATGTATCTACGGCGGTAGCTCAATCGATAACAACCGTTTATTCTTTAAACTCTACTTTATTCGATTCTGTGGTTGTTACTCTTGTTAGTAATGTTCCACCAAATACTACTATTGATTTTTTTCTATCGTCAGATGCAGGAGTTCATTGGGAGCAGACTAGTGCCAATAATGGGGTTTTTATCCATTCGTTCACTTTCCAAGGGTCTGAATTACGATGGAGGGCGATCTTTCATACAAGTAATGATTCCCTCTCCCCTTCTATTAGCTTTATTTCTTTCAACAGTGATATTAGAATAAGAGCAACCGCTCTTTTATCCCCATTTAATGGGTTTATGACCTTTGATAATAGTCCCACATTCGTGTGGGAGGATTTATTGGACGCTTCAGGCTACACAATCCAAATAGATCGCACTCCTTATTTTAATTCGACTAGTTTTCAATCAATGTATATTGAGTCTTCCTCCTATACAGTGATCTTTGAAGAGTCCCCTCCCCATGTCATGTATGAATTGACACCAGGAACTTGGTACTGGAGAATAGGAGCTCACGATATAGATGGTATTTTAGGGACTTTTTCCTTTCCCTATAGGATACTCATCGATTCAATCACTCATCCTGAGGATTTTAATCTATCTGTAGGATCCGTTGGACATTCTATTACGTGGTTTCCGTTAGCTTCCAATCCTGACTCATTTCAGATATTGCGTAACGGAATTTGGATTGCAGGAGGGGAATGGACGGGTGAATCGATCACTATTAATATCGATAATCTTCCTCTGGGTTGTTATAACTTCACCTGTATTGCATTCGCAAGTTCAGGTGATAATATGAGTGATATGGTAACAGTTTCCGTTACAGAACCCCAAAACATAACCCCTTCTATTATAGATCCTCCCCAAAACTTAAATGCTACTGCAGGTGAGTTAAGTGTTTATTTAAATTGGAATCCCCCAATTAATAATGGAGGATCACCTGTTACAGGTTACCGAGTCTATCGGGGGACGAGTAGTGGTGAATATACACTTATCTTTATAACTTCTGATACGGCCTTTATAGACACCCTTGTAACTGAAAACATTACCTATTATTACATGGTGACCGCAATCAATAGTGTTGGTGAAAGTCTTTCTTCCAATGAAGTCACTGCCACCCCTCTTCTTCCTACTTCACCTTCCACCACCACTTCTCTATCTTCTGCAACTACAACCTCAAGCATGTCTGAATCCATGTCTGATTCTACAACCACTCAAGCAGAAGCTGGATCGTTCTCCCAGTTGTATGTGATAATAATATTTCTATGTACTATCACCATCTATGGACGAAAGCGGAAGAAGGGTTAGCTATCTGCCCCTAATCGCACAAGGGCTTTTTTAATAAAAAGTGTGGAAATTTTCAGCCCACAGTGAGTGTTGATTAAGAACTTCTGATCTTATGTCTGTTTTTCATTTTTTTTCATTATTGAAATTGTTAAGAGTAGCAAACTTCTTCCTAGCATTACATTATCTTCATTAAACGTACTTCTTTATTGTTGAAATACCACCTAAAGTGATTTAAAGATGAGTTCTCCCTCCTCTGATCTTAGTAATCTTTATACTGAGTTCTGTCGGTACAGAAGTACTGCTCTTCAGACTAAGATATTAGATTTAACATTTATCACATTTTTTCATCCAACATTACTGCTTCCTTTAGGTATTTTGATCCATGAGAATCCTAACATTTCAGTTACAAAACCGACTAATCCAGGTCTATTATCCTATTATGAAATGATGACTGAGAAGAAAATATACGAAAGTGGGAAAACTTATATTCCTATAATGGTGATCCCTTATAAGGAAGCCCCTACGGGAGGTATGTTTTACAATTTCGTATCGGGAAGTTAGTATGAGTATTGTGGTGGTATGAACACCTTCGCCCAAGTTTTAAATGAGCTTACGGACAATATCTACGAACATTCTGATTTTTCTCATGCGTATATTGCCGCTCAGAGCTACCCGAATTTAATATATACAGAAGTGACTATTATAGATAATGGAATCTCGATCCCCAGTTCTTATGAGGTTAATAACATCTCGATAGAGGATGATATCGATGGTCTCTCAAAAGCTCTCAATGGTTTGTCAACAAAAAGTTCTGAAAGGGGTTTTGGTTTGAGTACGACTTTGAGAGTTCTTAGAGAAGCTTTGAATTCCGAGTGTCTTATTATTTCAAGAGGAGCAGAGCTAGTAGCTTATAAGGACCACATGAAAATGAGATCTTTGCCGCAAAACGAAATTTTTAATGGAACTTTAATAAGTGCTAGAATCCCATATAACTTGAAGAAGGTGAATTATTATGATTACGCTGAATAAAGATAGCAAAACGATTTATCTAGCTAATCATTTCTCTAGGAATCTTGCATTTAGGAACACTGTCAGGAATTTATTTCATCTTATAAATGAGTCAGACTTAGATGAAGTGATCCTCAATTTTCAAGATGTTGAGATTATTTCTCGCTCTTTTGCGCATGAGATTCTCGTGAGTCTCAGGGAAACCGAGAAAAAGGTTCTTATCGAAAACCTTCCCCCTAATGTTCAAAGAATGTTTGATTTAGTGAAATCACATAAATCATATAGCTCTTGATTGTTTTTCATAAGTAAAAGTGTGGAAATGTTCAGTCCTCTCGTAATTTCTAATTAAAAAGCCTTTAGGAGTCAGTTCTTATTAAATAATAGAGTTGGGTGTTGATTTCGAATATAAATTAAGAGAAGTTTTATTAAAAAAGCGATTCTTTTCGTACGAAATATGAATCATCATGCATAACTCTTATAAATCGCTAAAATGAAGAACATCTTGACAATACCAGATTTTGTAGAGAGATAAACAGGTAATTGAGGAATTAAATGGTTAAGTATGTTTATGGGCCCGTGCCTTCGAGAAGGCTAGGGCAATCGCTCGGAGTCTCACCTATCCCTGAAAAAACATGTAATTATAATTGTGTTTATTGTCAATTAGGAAAAACAACACATTTCACAAATAAACGAGAACATTTTTTTAACCCACACAAAATTATTACCGAAATAAAGACAGCAATAAACTATGAAAAGAAAATAGACTATATTACGTTTGTAGGTGAAGGTGAACCCACTCTTTGTAAGGATTTAGGTTTTTTAATAGATCAAACAAAAACTCTTACTGATTTACCCATTGCAGTCATCACGAATGGAAGTCTCCTGTCCCATAAAAGTGTTCGGGACGATTTAAAAAAAGTAGATGTGATTATTCCTACTTTTGATGCAGCTACTTCAAAGCTTTTTCGCTATATTAATCGTCCCCATAAAGGGGTCACGTTCGCTGATCTGACTGCTGGACTCCAGAAATTACGAAATGAGTTTTCTAATGAGATTTGGATTGAAGTAATGCTTCTTAAAAATATAAATGATTCACTTAGGCATTTAGAAAGCATTAAAGGACAATTAGATATATTTCATCCAGATCAAGTTCAGATAAATATCCCATCCAGACCTCCAACCGAACCATGGGTTCAGATTCCTGAAAACAAAGCGTTGAAGCTAGCCCAAATTATCTTGCAACCGACTCAAACATTACCTCTAAATGAGGTGGGCTATTTTGATTCCACTTTGTTTAAAACTCCGTTAGAAGCAATTTTTTCGATTACTAAAAGACATCCTCTTCAATATTCACAAGCCTTAGAAATATTACTTCAATTCGACGTAAGCAATCCTACGGATTTTTTAAATAACCTTATTCATAGTGAACAGTTAAAATTGATTGAATATCACGGTAGAAATTTCATCTATCGCGTTTAAGACAGAAGGCGATTTCTTGTTAGTTTAGACTTTCGAGAAGGGTCTATTTAAGATATAGGGTATATCTGAAGTTTATCTTTTCGAGACAGATGAATTTTAATTCTTATACGTTCAAAGAATTAGAATAGGTTCATTTACACCTTTTTTAATTGAAGTGGTTATCACAACTCTGATCACTAGACTAGATTTTAATGTTTTTTATAAAGAAGAACTTAGAATATTGAAAATACAAGAAAATTTATTGATAAGTGATAGCTTATCGCAGAAAGAATTGGATATTCTGCTCAAATCGTTATACAAGGAGTCTGTTTCAGAAAGGAATTATTAGATTTTTTTTTATTGAATTTATTATAAAAGTAAGTAAAAACTTAAGTTTATCGTAGGATAATTAGCGATATTAACATAATCAAAGTTACAAGAAAAAATGCGGCAATAAACCCAAATATTTCAATAATAATTCCTCCCATTAATGGTAATAGTACTGTTAGAATATTAAGCGTTCCTCGTATTCCTAGAAATGCTGTTCTATCTGTAGGAGGGGTTATTTCTAGAAAATAGGGGTCAAAACCAATAATTCTTCCGCTTCTAATGAATCCGATAAGTAGGAAGACTAAAATAAATGAGTATGGGCCTAAGGGGGTCAGGAGAAGTGAAATGATGGGCAGTATTGCTCCAATCGTTATACAGATAGTAATAACCATTTTTGAATTGAATTTTCGGGTAATTACTCCCCAAAAAAAGTTTGAAATGATTGAACCGATGATTGTCATCATAAGATAAAGACCAAGTGGAACTATATCATAAATCTCTTGAACATAAACAATATAGAACGGAATAATCATTAGACTAATACTAGTGAGATTCTCTGTGATAATAAATCGTGAAAATCGGTTTTCTTTTTTTAAAGTATTAGGTATGCTTTTTACAAATTCTAGGAAGGATTTTTCTACCGTTACCTCTGAAGGAGGTTCTTTTATCACCCAAAAAGCTCCTGATGCGATCACTAATCCCAAAAACCCTAGTAAGAGAATTAAAGCATAATTATTGGGATATGAGATATTTAACGTGTCAAATGCAGCTAGAATTATTAACCCTCCTATTAACGCCCCTATACTACTACTGAATTGTTTATAAGCAAAAAAGCTTCCACGTTCCCCTTTATTCAATAGTTTACCGATTAGATCGGTATAGACAATTCCAGCGAACCCTCCACTAAATGAGAATAAAAAGATCCAGAAAAAGAAGCTAGTAACGACAAATATGGGGGATTGGATTGCTAATTCAAAAGTAACAAAGGCCATTCCAAGAAAAGACAGTGCTCTGAGATTGATTCCCAAGAGAAGAAATTTTTTTTTGTATTTTTTCGAAAAGAGAAAATGACCAAATAATACGTTAAAAATAAACGGAACACCTATCATTATGGAATAAAGCGCTCCGAAAACTAACTTAGATTCTGTTAATGAGGAAATTAACGAAGGGAAAACTGTATTAAAATCAATCATTGACATTGTGATTGCTAGAAAGAACGCATGCCAAAGAAATATGAAATATGTTCGATTTTTTTCGCTCATTTAATTTCAACTTCGGGGAAATTTCCCAACTAGGAACATTGGTGATAATAAGGTCAATTTATAAAATTTAAATATCAATATTGATATTTTATTCGTTCCATTCTAGTAATGGTTGCTAGTTTGTTGGAAGTTACCTAGGATTTTATTCTGTAAAGAATTTTGTTCTATCTCGAAAAGGAAAATTAGATGATTTCTTAGCTGGTTATATCAAAGGTCGATTAGATATCTTAGTGACAAGTCCTCTTAGTGAGGAAGAAGTATCTTGTCGGGCTTTAGGTCATCATTGTTGTGAGTTCCAACTGAAAATTATCTGATACATACTCTAAGAGGTCGGTGTGGAAATTTTCAGCCATCTCGTTTAATTAATATTAATAGCCTTTAGGAGTCAGTCAATAGAAGTGGAAATAAGAGTGGATCTAGTATACTAATCTAACACATATAGTCAAAAACACTTTAGCCTACTGCTAATTGAATTTTGATCTGATAAGAATCAAATATATCCCAAAGATCGCTGCTGCTCCTAATGAGAGGATCTCGAGAGATAAGGGATCAATCGTGGCAGGTAAGGACAGAAATCCATTCCCAATATATAGAATGACTCCAAGAATATGAAGCCACAAGGAAAACGAACTAAGTTTCCATAATCCCAATCCAATAAGTAAGATAATGCCACCTACAATTATGAGGCCGCCCATAAAGAGGAGGAATAACCCGCCAAAGATCGCTGTTAAATCTTCACCAATAATGGTGGCAGATGCGTTTTCTAGATCCATAATTGCAGTAACAATGGTGTATAAACCCAGTAATATAACTCCAACTCCAGTTATCATCTCTAAAAGGCCAACTATGCGCGCTAACCAAGTAATCCAGTGTTTAGTATCATTTGGTTGAAAAGTTTCATAGGTCATTCTTTTAATCCACCAGTTTGTTCAGAAAAAATGAACTTAAGAAATAAGGTCTTAATTTTAATTATGTACATTAATATCAAACGGAGAGTTGGATAGATCCAGTCATTGATACTATTTAACTATCCCCAAATAAAGTGAAGGATTTTCAATAAGAATTTATAGATTTTAAAATTCATTATTAGAAAATGGGTATTTTTAGAAGTTTTTGGAAAAAATAATGCATAATTGAACCAGTTATGGGAACAAAAAATGGTTGAGGAAAAAGAAAGAAAAATTCTGTTTTTATATCCCATTAGACTAACCGTGTGGAAATTTTCATTCCTCTCGTTTTCTAAAAAGAATATATCTTTACATTTAGATTCTGGATCGCAGGCAGTTCTTTTTCGGTCGTATGAAGTACCAGTTTCTCATTTAATGCATAGGCGATGACTAGACAATCAAAGTACGATAGAATCCGTCGATATTGGCATTTTAATCCTCCTGCTTTTAAGACAATATCATTATTTATGGGTACAATTACTAGGGGATAATTCAATTGTAAGGCACTTATACTTGCTTCTGCGAATGATTTTCCCTTTGCTATGCATAAATGATTAAAAACTTCTACTAAGATAGGTGGAATGACATGAGCTTCAATTTTTAGACTTTTAATTCCTTGCATAAGATCTGTAATATCTTTTGGTTCATCTTTAGTAAAATGTAGTGTAATTGGTCCTGTGTCAAGACAAATTTTCTGTTTCATTGCTCTTCTCGCTCTAGCTCTTCTTCTCTGGATTTTTTTAGAATTCCTACCATTTCTTTTGCTGTTATAGATCTGTTCTGAAGACTTTGAATAGATTCTACTGGTATAATTTTCAACATTCCTTCATCCTCTATGACTACTACTTTATCGCCATCTTTAAGCCCATATTTTTTTCGAAGGTTAGCAGGAATGGTTATCATTCCTCGGTTTGTCACTTTGACGATACTCCCAAGTGTCAATTCAAATCACCTAGCTATTTGATGATTTATCAAGTATTTAAGATTTTTGCTTAGCTTGAATAATCCACTACTACTACTACTCGAAAACCTACTCATCATTGTTTTCAAGTGGAAATTTTCAGTCCTCTCATAATTCTTAATAAAAATCGTTCAGGAGTCAGTCTATAGAGTGGGTGGTGATTTAGAGCAAATAATGTCTGATCTTATGTCTGTTTAGTCATATCATTTTTCATATAGTTATTGCAATTTGTTCTCTCGTTTACTTAGCATAAATAATCTGAGGAGCTATTTTTCTCCTTCTAATCCCCTTATTCCTGTGTTGTGTATTACTCTGGTTAATAGGTTTAATAATCTCCATTTTTAGCCATTCATAGCTAGCTTTATATATAGGGTTAGCTCATTATAGCTAACATGTCTTTTTTTTCCGTTAAGTATCCATCCTCTCTACAGGTTGAGCTATGGCTTCTAAAACGCAATGAACTGAATGGAAGGGAGATTGCTGAGAAAAAAGGTATTTCTCGTGCGACTGTGAGTAAAAATTTAAAACATGCGAACAACCGAGTAAAATCTCTTCTTCAAAATGCTGCGCAAATGAACAAAATACATCTTGATCTTCTTAATGAAAAATTGGGTTATGCCCGAGGTTATAATCATATATTCAAACTTCAGGTGCATATTACTTATTCTCCTGTTAATGGTATTCATGTTTGGTATGACCACAAGGGTGTATGTGAGAATTGTGAGGATTTTGTCAGTTGTCGTAAGGTATTACTTCAGGAATTTCAAGAGCGGAATTTACAGGTTCCGCATACTGCTATTCGGCCGACAGACCTTAGTGACCTTCTCTTTCAACAAATTGAGGCGAGTTTAACTTGACAATCCCTTGTGCTTCTCCTAAAGTTTCTCCACACTGTCCCCATAAACCACAAAAGTCTTTATTACATCGTTTGAACAGCTTTAAGCAGACATTTTTACTGCTACTCCTCCTTCTGTTCTTTTTTATATTACTTCCCTTCATTAAAGAGGGAATACCATTTTTTCCTGAATATAATAATCCTTTCTCTTATCTCTATGGTCTTCAAGGTACTGATGATAATGCCCAAGATCTTCTTCAGGCTGAGGATGGAGGGTTTGTTCTTGCTGGGATCACCTGGTCTTATGGAGTTGGTCAGAGTGATATGTGGTTACTTAAGACTGACCGTTATGGGATCCCACTTTGGAATTGTACTTTCGGCGGTACTTCTAAAGATTGGGCTTCTGCTATCATCCAGACTGGTGAAGGGGATTATATGCTTGCTGGAGGAACTTTTTCCTTTGGTACTGGTAATAGTGATATGTGGTTGGTAAAGACAGATGAAGTAGGAAATTTGCTTTGGAATCAGACTTATGGTGGGACTAAAGGTGAATGGGCTGAAGCCATCGTCCAGACAAGTGATAACGGTTTTGTAATCGCAGGATACACGTCATCTTACGGTGCTGGAGCTGATGATATGTGGCTAGTGAAAATTGATGCCTCTGGTCTTCCTCAGTGGAATGCTACGTATGGTGGAATTGATGATGATAGAGCTAGATCTCTTATTCAGACAACTGATGGAGGTTTTATTCTTGCTGGACATTCCTGGTCCCACAGTGAAGGAAATGATGATATGTGGGTCGGAAAAATTGATGAATCTGGTAATTTAATGTGGAGTCACACTTACGGAGGTCCTGAAAGAGAATGGGTAGAAGCTATCATTCAAACCACAGATTACGGATTTGCTTTTACTGGCCAGTCTTGGTCTTCAGGTGTAGGGGATCGTGACATCTGGCTAGTGAAAACAGACGAATCAGGATTATTACAGTGGAAAAACGTGTATGGAGGAGGAGAAAAAGCAGGGGCTGAAAATCTCGTCCAAACAACAGATGGTGGTTTTGCTTTCGCTGGTTTTACTTCTACGACAGGTATTGGGAGTTTTGTTGATTTATGGTTGGTGAAGACGGATAATGACGGAGATCTCCAATGGGATCGGAGTTATGGTGGGGATTATCATGATATGGCCTACTCTTTAGTCCAAACTTCAGATGGTGGTTTTGCTTTGGCTGGAATTAGTGAGGCTCCATGGTTCTATCCATATTTTGGCGGTGGTGATATGTGGCTCATTAAAACGGATTCTGAGGGGGAAATCTTGACTGTAGATAACAATAGTATTCCAGAGATCCAAAGCTTCCTTATATTAATGCCAGTTGCTTTAATAAATTGTGGGTACTTACAAAATAGAAGAAAAAAGTTTTTATGAGTGATTAAATTGAAAAAAAGTCTATCTGTGTTTATCTTTCTAATACTATTCTTACCACGAATTCAATCTTTGAATTCGCCACCAGAATCCCATTCTAGAATGAATAACGGTCTCTCGGACCTAGAATATTATGATAGCATGGTAAATGCTTTTAATTTGACATCGGATGAATTGACACTTCTTGAGAAAAACAATTTCATCGTTCTTAACAAACTAGGGACAGATGATCTGTTAGACGCGTACAGATATTATTGGGAAGAGGATCTACCAATTATTATTACTACAGATGCAATGTTGCAGGCCTGGCATTTAATTTTTGATAAAATTCTTGAACAGGCTGAAGAATCTCTTTTCTTCCCCCTTCTTAGGATTTTTAGTTTAGAAATGAAGGAAACCTTTACTAATCAAATTAATGTTATGGAAAACGACCTTGTGGTACAGGATGCATTGATCTATCTTTCTGTCGGAGCTAAACTCGCAAATCCCACTGTTGATATACCATCTGTTGCTGTAGAGCCCACCAATCAAATTCTTAACGCAATCTATGATGAAATAACTATTTTCGAAGCAATAGAGCAATTTCAACCGAAAGCCACAAAACGCTTCATTGATGACTTCACCATGTATCGACCTCGTGGTCATTATACTCGTTCTGAAAATCTAAAAACCTATTTTCGTCTATTTAAATGGCTATCTAGGATTCCTTTTTTCTTTGATGAGTATCCTGGCGAAATATATCTTAATCGCTCCCCTGAAGAATTAGTTCGATCTGCTATCTACCTAATTTATGCAATGAAATATGCTCACATAAAAGTAGATGATTTGGGTATTGATGCCGCTGGATTTGACTTGTGGGAAGAACTCAATCGGTTTTTTAATGTATTGGTTGGCGAAACATATATGGTGGCACCACCTATACTTGATGATGTCATTACTAGTGTGAAAGGTACTGGCTCTTGGCACCCTGATGATATTAACAGCCTTGACATTGAGAATATTCGAAATCTAATTCTCAATGATGATACTATTTTGTCTCCAAAGGATCCCTTTATTATTGATGCATTAGTCCCGCTTGAAAACTGGCCCGAAAAACTCCAAGCCACACTTTCATCTTGTAAATCGCTATTACTTTTTGGAGAACGGTTAGCTCTTGATACTTACGCGGGAAATCACCTGGTTTACCCATTTATCGAATCTCCTTGGATAACTGGGGGAGCAAAAGTCTTTCCCAATGGTTTGGAGTATGCTACCACCGTTTTACAGTCCGAAAGAGCGCATGAATACCTCTCTACTATTGATCACTCCCAATACCAAGCTCAACTAAACAAAACAAAACAAGAACTTGAAGATTGGCCTTCAAATGAAAAACAAACCCTTTCTTGGAAATGGATGGAAGCATTAAAACATTTAACACATTATCAACCAGAATTTAACGAAAGCAAAATGCCTATAACTCCTGAATTTATGAAAACGAGTGCTTGGATAGATGAGAAACTTACTACTATTCTTGGGTCCTGGGCACATCTAAAACATGATACAATTCTTTATGCCAAACAAGGTCTTGGGATAGCAGTCTGTTCAACACCAGAGGGGTATGTCGAACCCTATCCTCAATTTTACAAAGCTTTAGGCCAATTAACCCAGCTTTTCTTATCTACAATTACCCAACTCGATTCACTAGGCTTTGACTCAAATATTGATTTATTTAATGATATCATTTATAGTGGAGAAGCCTCTATCAATAATATTTTATCCAGTTTCACTACAATTCTTACAAAACTAGAAGCCATTGCTTATCATGAACTTCAAGGAAAAACATTATCTGCTGAAGACAAAGATTTTGTTCAAGAGATATATTCACGTGGTTTTTGTGGTAGTGCCTCTGGTCAGTGCGAAGCTGGTTGGCTAGGTGAATTACTTGGATTACTCGAATTCGGATATTCAATTGTGAATGATCAACCTAATTCCCGAGCATCACTGATAGCGGACATCCATACCGATGTCAATACTGAAAAAATATTAGAAGTAGCAACTGGATATTTAGAGCATCTACTAGCTATTATTCCTGGGTGGAATGGAACAGATATTCTCGCAGTCGGACCGGTTCTTTCCTATTATGAATTTATTATACCAATGGAATATCGAATGACAGATGAAGATTGGCGTGGTGTTTTGATAACCTGTCAGAGTGAAAGTCTTGATAATAATTGCATTTTTCCATTCGTTCCTCGAGGATTTTGGGCTCAGAGTTATATGACCTCTACAGAGATGACAACGAGTATTATCTATGAAGAAGAAGATGCATTTGAAATCCCTCTGTGGTTCCTATCAGGAAATCAAATTGATCTAAATGATGGCTACCCTGAAGAAATAATTGTTGACTTCATTGATCCTATTACTTATACCATTCCAACTGATCCTGATTCAGATTCTATACAAATGAATGCTACACCTGGCTTCGATTTTATTACAGCTTTAATTGTTGTCACACTATTACTGGTTCATGGTCTTAGCTCTAGGAAAGAAATCAACCAGAAACTAAAAAACAGAAAAATCTAAAGCTAGAGATGAAAATGGTGAAATTTAAGACATCAAATGTTCTCATTACGTTAAGTGTAATAATGGCTATTCAATTTATCCCTCTTACTTATGAACAGAATTTCAGTGGATTTCAAGAAACATGGCTAAATACTAAACCAGTTATTGTGAAGAAGAACACTTATGCAAGTGGGAACACGTGGACTAAGCTGAATCCTTCCCCACGTCCATCTGGACGGGGATACTTCGATTTGACTTACGATAATGAGTCTAACGTTGTCATTCTAATGGATGGCTTTCAAATGCTATCTGCTAACCCCTATCCTGTCATTGTTCACCGTGACGATCTTTGGGCTTATTCTATCAGTTCCAATACTTGGGAGGATATAACAACTAGCGTTAAACCGCCATCCAGATCTACTCGGGGTGCTATGGCTTATGATGCCAAGCATGATGTTGTTATCCTCTTCGGTGGTGTTGGAGGTGAGGGAGGAGATGAGCTTTTCAGCGATACTTGGGCTTACGATTATAACACGAATACATGGACTAATAAAACTCCAAAACATTCTCCACCCGCACGAGATGCTCATGGGATGGTTTACGATACTCAATCAGAGCGAATCATTATGTTTGGTGGAAGAAACACCACTAAGTATTGGGATGTAAAAGAAAATGACTTCTCCTCTGATACATGGATATATGATTATGGTACAAATACATGGACCAATGTTACACCTGCAATAAGACCCCAAGGTCGGTGGTTTTTCGATATGGTTTATGATGCAAAAGCTGATCGTGTTATCCTCTTCGGAGGATATACTAATAATTATTTGAAGGGTGGAATAGATAGAGGAGTCAAGGATGACACGTGGGCATTTGATTTTGAATCGAAGACTTGGACTGAGTTAAATACAATGAATAGTCCTTCTCCCCGATCTTATTTTAGCATGGCCTACGACTCCAAAGCAAATCGAACCATTCTTTACGGTGGTTCTTTTGGAGCTGGGGGAGGAGATGATTGGGATGACATTCTTCTGAATGACACCTGGGCGTTTGACTATAATACCAAAGCATGGACCGAAATGCGTCCTTCAAGCTCTCCTGGACGTCGAATGAGGCATACAGTAGTTTATAATGAGGAAACTAGTCAGATGGTCTTATTCGGAGGACAATTAGATGATGAATGGAATTCTTTCAATAATGAAACGTGGATCTATACATATCAGGAATATACAAGCCAATCAACGACTACCTCTGGAACTCCTTTACCCATAATTCCTGTGGTAGGTTCTATAAGTCTAATAGCTCTTTTAATAATACATCGAAGAAGAGTTCAAACTGATTAGAACCAAGGAAATTTATAAAAAAAAGCGAAGGCATATTATAAATCAGTGAGTCTCACTTTTCCTTATTTATTGGGTGGTGGTTGAGTGTCATGGTCGGAAAAAATTATAGTAGTTAAAGGATTTTCGAGTTATTTTTAAAATCCTGGCTATGAACCCCCATTTTAATTGCCTGTCCTGATTTGAATTGCATCAATCTTGGGTTGAAAAAAGGTAAACAACCGTGCAAACCCTGTTGATGGTTTTAAAGGAAGAATAGAAGGTATTTTTCGTTCAGATAAATCAGTGG
>JAEOSP010000370.1 GCA_016840305.1 Candidatus Hodarchaeota archaeon | reverse complement strand
GTGTTGGGGTGACAAGTAATTAAATAGATTGTTATGCAAAAGAAGTCTTTAGTTGAAGTATGACTGAAGGTGGTAGGTGAAAATATCTTGAGAAAATGGGAGTTTAGAGTTCTTGCGCTAAAGACTAAAATTCATGTTAGTCGATCTGAGAGGAAAAAAAATCCTAGCATACAAAATGTAGAAAATGAATTGAATACATTAGGGGACGAGGGCTGGGAACTAGTAAGCGTTCAAAATGTTCGCCTAGAAACAGGTAGCCTGTTTACTGTAGCATATCTCAGGCGGGAAAAAGAGTAGTGGAGAATATTTGTGCTCATCGCGATTTATTCTTGATGTAATACCGATGGCCTCTAGTCTTTTTTATGCTACCCAAAAAAAGAGCCCGCGAAATAGTTTCTGCACATCTAGTTTGCTTCTTTTGAGGTTACAGCTTTTTATTCAGACATGACTCCTGCATTCTCAAACTTTTGAATAAGTTTACATTGAATTCTAAACGGGATCCCAAACATTTAGAGATGAGGGTGAACAAGCGAGACTGAACGTTGTAGGACACAAACACACACAGGATACACACACGAACAGTATATTGGAATAGGTATAAATTTCAGTCCAAAATCCGAATTTAACTTCAACAAATCTAATTTTGAAATATTGTTTGTTTTGAAATAACAACTAAAATAGTTCAGGGCAGTTATCCAAAAGGGTTAACAATTATGGATATTAAAATTGACTCCAAAATCTTAACGTTAGTTTCTTCCATAGAAATTGACCTGAAAAAAGCAGTAGATGAGGGGTTAAAGTTATGGCTTAAAACAAGATTAATTGTTTGCCCAATAACAAAAGAATTTTGTGTTTCACCAAACAGTCCGTGTAACGATTGCCGACTAATGGAAAAGTAGTGGTAAATAGCCCCAAAACCGAGACTTAACATTGTTTCTCAAACAAGTTCTTTTTAACTAATCAATAATGTCAGATCTGTAGCATCATGTAAGCTGGAAAAAAAATTTACCACAACTTCAACAATATTATCACTAAATGCGAACATCAATTGAGCATATTTAACCCAACACGAGAAAACTTAGAAAATCACATCAAATTCAAACTTCCTGAATACTGTCCTAAATGCAATTATAAGATAATACGTTCTCAACTCTTTTCTGAGAAATATCCAGTTGTAAACTTCGATGCCCCAAAAGGAGCTCTATTCTTTGAAGCAACCGAATGCTTAACCGAAAT
The DNA here is from genome assembly GCA_016840305.1 of Candidatus Hodarchaeota archaeon. The sequence goes on along the minus strand of JAEOSP010000370.1, from coordinate 852 downwards.
GGGATACAAAAGAATCAAGACATCCTTTGAGACTTACGCTAAAGGTTATTGTTTAGAAGCAATCAACATTCTTAGTAATTTTGTTTCTCCCAAAACCTATGGCGAAATGAAAAAAGCCATGTTCAAAGATCGTCCTGAAGGAGAAAGAACTTGAAGATATTCTGGAGAAGAGGAAAAGAAAACTTCTCATTCACAAAACCAAAAACCTATTTTAGCCTTGGACAGATCGGAACCGGAAAAAGCACAATCCTTGAGCATATTGCAGCTCAACATCTAGAAAAGGGAGCGGTTGTTCTTGATGTTCATGGAAGTGCTGATGGAGAAAGTTTAGCATGGTTAAGGTCCGAGTATGCAAAAGACAAAAACATATTGCTACTACGGGGAGAAAATGTTGACGCTAAAACAGAACATGATGTTAAGACGGTTGAAAATCTTGGATTGCATGACCTAGAAAAATATGATATGATAATTAGTTCAAGACCTTTGTATCTGAATCGTGACCATGAGTTTTACAGTTTAGGAAAACTTGTCTCCCTATTGTATAAACGTCTTCATTGGAGAAGGCTCCTTTGTATGGTAGCAAGAGAAGCCTCTTCGTTGTGGTACTCGAGAATCAAGGTTAGTGAGGGTCAAAGTGACGCAAAAAATGAAGCTCTTTATCTTTTCAGGGAAATGAGGCACATGGGAGTTTCATTAGCCTTGGATTCTCTTCGGCTTCAGGGAATAGATATTGACCTTAGAAGTCATGTTGATTATCTTTTCGTTAAGTCAATGGGGATTGACGGTTTTAGTCAGGACATGAAATGGGTTTACCGATATTTTGATCCCAAATTTGTGAGGTCAATGAAGCCC
>JAEOSP010000369.1 GCA_016840305.1 Candidatus Hodarchaeota archaeon | reverse complement strand
TATTTTGAATCAGTAATTCATTTAGATAATTCTGAAAAGCCCAAACCTGATCCATCATCGTTATTTATGTCGATTGATAATTTTAAGATAAACAAAAGCAATGTATTGTTTGTAGGTGACTCTCCTTCTGATCTAGAAGCAAGTATACGTGCAAATATGGACTTCATATTGATTAAAAACCCAGCGTCATCATTCGTTTTTCCTAAAATCCCTGAAAATGTGAAAATAGTCTCCAGATTGGAAGATTTGATATTCTGATTCTGAAATTATTTTCTTGAACCTATGTTGAGATTCTTTTTCCTAAAATAATAACAAAAGATCCTTAAAAGCTGTTATAGTGGTTTTATTAATCATTCATAGTTTTAATGATAGTCATAACTAGGATCTCGAAGGAAATCAAGGAGCAATTGTAGTATGAGTTACATTCTGAGAGTAAACATGACAAATCTTTCCTCTAAATGGGAAAAATCACCAAAAAAATACTTTAGTCTTGGAGGACTGGCTAATTGACTGGGTAACCACCCAGGAGAAAGGAAAAATATATCAGATAAAAGATAGTCGTTATACCTTGAGGAGAGGAAGAATTATTATTAAATTTGCTCTGACAATAGAATCGTCCTCCTCTCTTGAGGTAATGGTTATCGGATTCACCAAGGGGGATAATCCAGCACTAGTCTTCTGTATCCCTTTTACTTGTTGGTTTGGAGAATATCCTGGGCTTAAAATTAATGGTGCTATCCGTTCTGATCATATACTAAATCCTGGAAAACGTGGGTGGAATGATATAATGAATTTGTTTGAATTTTTAGAAATAACTGATTATCAAATGAATCAAAAAAGTGGTATTTACAATCCAAACCCCTCTGATTCTCTAGTGACAGTTATTAATGATCTATAGCCTCATTTTCATAGATTATTTAATATATAATCGTTTCTGTCTTTCAGGAAGCTGACTTGTGGGAATATTTCATGAGAACAATTTCTTCGCTTCTTTCAAAATTACCTCAAATTCCTTTATTCCCTGTTGCCAAAATTCTTTTGATTCAAGATTAATACCCATAGATTTACCTAGTTCTAAAGATGACTCTGAACCACCAGCTGACAATAATTCCTTGAATTGAGGTACAAATTTATCACCCTCTTTTTTATACTTATTATAGAGGGCCATTACTAGTAATTCGGCGTAATAATATGGATAGTTATAATAACGGAGATCAGTTCTATAATAGTGTGGTTTCCAGATCCAATCATATTTTTGTTCTGGTAAAAATTCGATTGCATCACCAAAGAATTTCTTTCGTGATGCGAGAAATAGATCACTAATTCTTTCTCCATCGAGGTATTCTCCTCCTTCAATGGCATCATAAAGACTCTTTTCAAAGGTTGTTCGTGATCCAACTTCAAAGCAAATAATTGCCAATGTCTCAAGATGGTTGAAAAGGATGAATTTCTTGACAATTTCGTCCTTTGTCTGTCCTAAAAAGTAATCTACAAAAAGAAATCGTCCAAATTCTGATGCTACTTCTGCTATACAATAGGAAAGAGCATCATTTAGTGGTTTTTGCTTTTTTGCTGACATGTAACTATGTACTGCATGTCCCATCTCATGAGCAAGTGTTTCTACATCACCAAAGATTTCTGTAAATGACATCAAGATGAAAGCTTCTTTTTTGAACTTGAAGCTGGAACAGTAAGCTCCTGCACGTTTTCCTTTTCTTGGTGATGCATCAATATGATTTTCTTCGAACATTTTTTTAGCAATTGCCCCAAACTCCTCATCAAATTGAGTATATACCTTAATTATTAATTCTTTTGCGCTATCCCAGCTATTTTTCTCAAAATTTTTAGGAATTACTGGTATTGGTGCCCAAAGATCTTCTCCCTTCAGTTTTTCAGTCCCCATTATCTTAGCTTTGAGTAAAAGGAATTCTTGGAAAAGATGAGCACTTTCTTCAATAACTTCTATTAAATTGTTAACTTGTGTTTGAGTTACATCATTAGTTATTAAGCTGGAAGTGAAGGTAGATGGGTATTTTCGGCGTTTACAAGTCATTATATGATCACCACAGATGTTTCTCAAAGTCGCAGCGTACAACTCCTTATCTTTTGACAGCCCATTCTCACCTACAATGTTAACAAGAGCATTTTTTCTTGTTTCTCTTATAGAAGATCGACCATATCGCCACATATCCCCAAAAGAGACTTTTTTCTCTACTCCTTCATCAACGATCGTGAATTCTCTGCTCGATAACCATTCACTTTGAAGTTTTGCCCATCCTTTGTTACCGTACCTATCCTTCTCAACAATTATTTTCTCTTCTTCCTCCGATAACATGTATTGTGTTTTATGGACAATTTTTTCAAGAAAATGTCTATACTCAGCTAATTTTGAATCATAGATTATCTCTTTCGACTCTAAAAGCATTTTTCCCAGTTCTATTTGGAATGCAGACAATATCATTTTTCCTTTTGTGGCTAGATTGCTTACAGTGTTCATTAGCTCTAATGATTCTTTAATTGTCTGGTTTGCATTTAATTGGTTCGCCGCAAAGGTATAAACTCCCTCTATTTCGCTGTAAAGTTCATTCCAGTCTTCTAAGAATTCATATAGTTCATTAATCCCAATATTCTCACTGTTAATTTTTCCTTTATACTTTGATTGAATTTCTTCAATTTTTTTGTCCATGATAGCAATGAAATTTCTTGCTTCCTCATTATTATTGAAAATTATTGATAAATCCCACTTAATTTCTCCTGATATTGTCATTTATAGTGCTCTCCAAGTTTTCCGATATTTTTTTTCAAATTATGATTCGAGCGGTCGTTCTTGCTCCAATATTATTAAGAATTTAGTATTGGATTGATAGATGGAATTAATGATTAAAACCATTAATTTGTGTTGAATAACTCTTTATATTTTCTCTTTTGTGTGTCCAATCAATTATAAGTCAATTAATATATAATTACTAATCCCTCAATTTGCATTTTTATTAAGGAAAAAGTGCAATAATCTTTATAAATATCAAGAATGGAGTTTATTACCTTGTCTATAAAGAAAATTTAAGTCTCTGAGTCTTTCTAATATCTACACATTTTCATGACTGAGACAAAGACAAAATAGAATTGGTTGAATTAAAAATGAAAAAAAAATTAATATCCTATGTTCTTTTAATTGGATTTTTGGTTCTCTCTATAGGAATATTTTCTATAGAGGCGAAACCTCAAAAAACACATGCTTTTACAGAAAATATCAAGATTGGCGGTGTTTTTCCAATTGTAAAACGTCCTGATGCGGGAAGAGATCGTCGTGATGCTTTTCTTATGGCAGTAGCAACACTTAACGAACAAGCAAATGATTCTGATCCAACTGGAGGCCCCAGGATTCTTCCAGATGGGATTAATTTCACTGCTATTGTAAAAGATGATGATAATTCTGCATCTGGAGGTACTTTTGCTGCTTCAACTCTCATATCAGAAGGTGTTGACGTAGTTGTTGGATCCTCTGGAAGTAGTGTTAGCGCAGCAATGGCTGCGGAATTAGGTCCAGAAAAAATTGTGCAAATATCATATGCTTCATCCTCGCCATCATTGAGTGATCGAACCCTTTACCCCTATTTCATGCGAAATACACCTTCAGATGCCGATCAAGGACTTGCCGTCGCTGATCTTGTTGATTCAATGAATTGGACTCAAGGAGCTACTATCTCTACAGATGATTCATATGGAACTGGCCTCATTACAGTCTTTACCGAAGCTTTTGAACTCCGAGGTGGGACAATTACTACAGCCCAATCATTTTCGCCTATGGCTACCGACGTATCTGCGCAAGTTCAGGCTATAAAAGATTCCAATCCTGAATTTGTTGTAGCAAACCTAATAGATGAAGATGGAAAAACTTTATTCCAAAAAGCAGCAGAACTATATTTGACAAACGGAACAGCTAATGCAGTGCCATGGATTATAACTGATGGTACATCAACAACTTCGACTTTCTCAGGAAACCAAGCAGTTCAAGATGCTATGCAAAACTTCATTGGCACCACACCACTATCGTTTGCCACTCCTGAATTAACTGCTTTCAATGATAGTTGGTTTGATTCTAAATGGGCTGACCCAATATACTGGAGTGGTCTTTCTGGTCCAATTTATAGTCAGGTAACTGGATTAGCATTCAATTCTTATGCACCTCTCGCTTATGACTCTGTATTCGTTGCAGCTAAAGGTTTAAGAGATGCAGGTACTGCTGATGGTGATGCGTTGTTAGCTGCGATGTATGCTGTCACTCATGACGGTGCTGCTGGAAAAATCATTTTCAACGATAATGGTGAGGTTAGCGGTCGTTTTGATTACGTACAATTAGTTGATGTCACCTATACGCCCTTTGGTGTATGGAATGGAACAGGTTTTGGTTTAACTTCTGGTACTCTTACGTTACCAGGCGGAGATACATTTGTTCCTGACGCTCTGACTTTTCCACCATTTTACATCAAACCTGGCGTCACAACCACCACTACCACCGTACCTGGTCAAACAACAACAACTACTACAACCACCGTTGCACCAACAACAACTCCCACCGCTACTCCTGGATTCACTCTCTTCATGCTGTTATCCACTATTACAGCGGTGATAGTTCTCCTTCGAAGATCTAGGAAGTGATTAAACCCACTTCCTCCCCTTCTTTTTTTTCGCGATTTATTGTCCTGTAAAAAGTTACAGATTTAGGTTCTACAGTACATTAGCTTTTACATGGTTCAATCTTAAAAAAAAATATATTCTTCACTCATAAAAAAAAAACACAGAGGATACCTTAATGAACCAAACAGTCTTATGTGGTAATAACGTAATTTCGGGCTATGGTAAACTTCAGGTAATCAATGGAGTGGATATCTACGTAAATAAGGGTGAACTTGTGACCATCATAGGACCAAATGGATCAGGTAAATCAACCCTTATTAAAACTCTAATAGGTCTTGTGGAGTTATTTGAAGGAACTGTCTTTTTCAGGGATAAAGATGTTAGCCACATGAATCCACACGAAATTATTAAAGCAGGTATTCCCCTTGGATATGTCCCTCAGCTTAACAATGTATTTCCAAGTTTAACAATTGAAGAGAATTTAAAAATAGGGTTGTATACTAGAAAATGGGATAAGGACTACCAAAATAGATTAAAAGAGTTGTTTGAACTATTCCCAATTTTAGAGGAAAGATTCAAACAAAAAGCGAGTCTTTTAAGTGGTGGAGAACGTCAGATGCTTGCTTTGGCAAGAGCATTGATGCCTTCTCCTGAAATTTTGATTCTTGATGAGCCAACCGCAGCATTAGCTCCAAATATCGCTGAAGAAATGCTGCAATTAATTGTTACTTTAAAAAAAACTATTGGTATTTCGATACTACTTGTAGAACAACGAGCAAAGCGATCAATGGAACTTTCAGATCGGGGGTACATCCTAGTAACTGGGGAAATCGCAGCGGAAGGATCTGCAAAAGAACTTCTAACAGAAGATAAAATTCGGAAACTCTACTTAGGAGTGAGAGATAAGGCCTAGACAAAAATATGGATTGTGATACGAATATGGCAATAGTACCTTTTGATATTTTGAGTAACATATCTCTTGCACTTGTATACACAGGTATGTTGATAATGTTGACCATTGGTCTCAACATAGTATATGCTGTAATGAAATTTTCCAATTTTGCCCATGCGGAATGGGTTACATTAGGCATGTTTGCTTCCTGGTGGTTTCTCCAAATTCTTAGTTTTAACTTACCTTTTGATTCAGAAACTTGGAATTTAGATATTCTTGGCTTTTCTTTTCCCGTGGATCATATCATTAACAATTTATTCATTCAAGCATTGTTTTCTTTCGTTATAGTGGGTTTTCTTGGAATTATCGGTGAATTATTGGTTTTTAGTCGTTTAAAAAGGATCAAAGCTAGCCCAAGATCCCTTACAGTAGCTTCCATAGGGATTGGGTTAATTATTCGGAACCTTCTTTCAATGATATTTGGTGACTTCCCAAGAGCCATAACTGCCGATTGTGTAACTTGCACTGATTTATCATCACTACCTAGTTGGTTAGATTTGCGAGGCATTCCAATTATTAAAGATATTTTTCCAGAGATTTCCAACCTTCTACCAAACTTCAGGGCAAGCACAATTCATATTTCCTTCGTCCAGGATCCTTTAGTTGGGAAATCCATGTTCCCAGACCTCTATCCGCTTTTGGGGTCACAGGAAATTTTAATTACAGGATTTGAACTATTTATAGTTCTGATGAGTATTATTATGGTTATCGCTGTTGATTATATGTTTAAATCCACAAAATTTGGGATTGCGATGAGAGCGACCGCTGATTCGACAGAATTGGCGCAAGTTTCAGGGATAAATACAAAACGGATCATCTATTATACATGGTTTCTAGCTGCAGGATTAACAGGTTTTGGCGCTGCTTTCGTCCGAGCTAATCAAGCTCGATTCAGTACATATGATGGTTTTTGGTTACTTCTTCCAATTTTTGCTGTTGTGATCCTAGGAGGAGTCGGTTCTTTTCGTGGGGGAATTCTTGCCGCCCTCATTATTGCATTTACACGTCAAATCACTAATATATTGTTTACCCAGTTTCAGGTTACTGGTGGACTTGAGGATATCCTAGAACAAGTAACAGGATTTACTATTACGTTTTCACCTAATTATATGGATGGGATTGCTTTCGTTGTCCTTATACTCGTATTACTCATACGTCCACAGGGTATTTACGGAAGTGTTGAATCTACAAGAGAGAGAGTATAGAAAAAGCTGGGATGAATTTATTGAGTGAAATAGAAATTTCTTCAAAGAAACAAAGGATGGAAAAACTTTGACTTTTCGTGATAAAATACGAGACAACTCAAGTTTGATTATTGGATTAATGCTAGTTATTCCGATCTTATTACTTTATCTCATTGCGGTGGATTCGTTATCAAGAAAAGGAAAATTCTTGTTAGGTACAGCAACAACAATTCTTGTCTTTTTCATAGGCGCGATAAGCTTAGATCTCGAAGTCGGTTCCATGGGTCTTCCAAACTTCGGTAAGGTTGCATTCTTTGCCATTGGTGCTTATGTTTCCACACTTCTGTACAGTGAATATAATATTGACATAATAGTATCTATTATCATAGCCTTGACTTTTTCAGGTCTGTTAGGATTTGTAGTTGCTATTCCTACAGTTAAATTGCGTGCGGATTATTTTGCTATCATGACAATTGCTGGAGGAGAAGTTGTACGGCTGATTTTTCAGAATGAACAACGTTGGCTTTGGTCAACTTCGGTTATCGGTACAAAGTCCCAAGTCATCTCAAATAAGTTTAGAATTGAGCTAACAAGTGCTTTTCCTTTTGATCAGCGATTGGACGATATATTGGGAAGTTCTATCCTAGATGATATTGGTACATTTATTGAGGGTTTATCAGAACTATTTTTAATACCAATCCTTATAGAAATCCCATTCATTTCAGATATCCTGATTTTATTTAAGACCATGATCTCACTGATTGGTTCAAGTATCAGAGATATGGGATTGGTCTTTTTATGGCAGATTGTGATTTTGATAGTGTTCATTTTCATTGCATTATTTGTCTACTGGTTTGTACAAAAGATTAGAAACTCCCCTTACGGTAGAGCACTGAGGGCAATTCGAGAAGATGATATTTCGGTATCTTCTGTCGGAAAGGATGTTGCTCGCTTTCGATGGCAAGTTACAACACTAGCTGCTCTCCTTACTGGTTTAGCTGGCATCATGTACGCCATGACGTTCAGTTCCTTTGAAGCTGGGGAGTTTAGGCCATTCTTAACTTTTAATCTTTATATTTTTATTATTATTGGCGGTTTAGGAAACTCTAAAGGTGCCTTTGCGGGGACTTCACTCGTTACATTATTTTTACACGCATCTCAAGCTGAAGCAGTCAAAGAAGTAATTAACATGCGGATAAGCCCTGAAGGACTCACCATTCCTGACATTGCTTTATTTGGGGTTGATTTTTCACAGATTGTAGAGGATCTATTATCGCCTATACTTGGCCCCCTAATGGAAATTTTAAGGATAGACATATTCATCACTCCAGAAAATTCAGCTATTGTTATTCTTGGAACTATTCTCATACTATTCATACTATTCAAACCAGCTGGATTAATTCCTGAACCAAAGACAGATACGGATAAGTATTTATCTTTACTTACAGATGAACAACGTAAGCGATCTGATGAAGCTGTTCTAGGAAGACAGAGTTTAAGTGAAAGAGAGAGATTAACGGAAAATACCAAAGGTGAGACTCCTCCGACATAATTTGAATAATTGAAAGAAAGAATCATCCACAACTAAAATACAAAGCATGGCAGTTCAATTGAGTGTAGAATTATGAAAACAGAAGTAGATAACAACGAAAATGATATTGCTGGATTAATTAGGATCGGAGTTTTTTTCCTATTAACAATCCTTATTCCATTACTACATATAGGTGGCGGATTTTTATGGGGAGATATTGGTGTAGAAGATTTTTCGTTGTCAATTGATCTTTTTTGGGATAGAATGACTGGTCTTATTAATGGTGCACCATTTAATACTGATTATCGTGGATATGATAATCCAATTTTTGAAAGCATTGGAGTCGAAGGAGGCATATTATTTGTATGGCTATTAATTCCCTTATGGGGTCCAATATGGCTGACTCTCGGTATTCTTGGAACTATTCTTTTGATAACTCCCCCAGTAATGAATATTAGGAAAAGGGAATTAATTAAATTACCATTGGGTCTGATTGGACTTATTTTTGGATTAGTAGCATCAGTTGTACAATATGTTCTCTTCTTACTTGTATTGATTCTCGAAGACTGGGGTGAATTCTCTCCGCATATAAACATCTTTATCCTTGGGTGTTTTATTATTGGTTGGATATCCTTGGTTAATGGATATCGATATCCAAGGAAAACTGTTGAAAAAGTATCTATTGAGGAGGTTATAGCTGAAAAGCACATCACACTTGAAGCAGAGAATATTTACAAATATTTCGGTGGTGTGAAGGCTTTAGAAGGGGCTTCAGTTATGGTAAAGAGAAATAAATTAGTTTCTCTAATCGGGCCAAATGGTTGTGGAAAGACAACGCTTTTCAATGTTATTACATCTTGGCTCCCTAAAACCAACCCTTTTACTGAAAAAGAAGTAATAATTAGAAAGAATGTCTTAGTCAGATTTATTGATAAGCTAAATGTAAGAAAGAAAGCAACACCCGAAAGTGTTACTTCTCCTGAAGTAGGTAGTGTCAAATTTGAGGGTGAAAGAATTGATGGACTTAGTGCTCATGAAACAGCATTAACAGGTATGATGAGGACTTTTCAAACTACAAGAAATTGGGCCGATCTGACTGTTTTGGAAAATTTACTTGTGGCTCCTCACAACCAAACTGGAGAATCACTTTGGAAGAATTTTGTATTTTGGAAGAAAATTAAGGAAGATGAACGAAAAAACACTTTGAAAGCATTAGAAGTACTGGAATTTCTGGAAATTACTCACATAAGAGATCAAGTTGCACAAGAACTTTCTGGTGGGCAATTGAAGCTATTAGCTATCGCCAGATTACTAATGAGCGCTCCCCGTTTGATTCTGTTAGACGAACCGATGGCTGGTATAAATCCTACATTAGGTAAC
>JAEOSP010000368.1 GCA_016840305.1 Candidatus Hodarchaeota archaeon | reverse complement strand
GTATGATTTAATTCCGGATAATGCAATAAACCATTCTAAAAATACTCTTCATATCGCCTATGGTCATACTTCTCATGGCAGTCAAATTATATCCGGTATGAGTGGACTTCCAGCTTTTAAAGAAGGCAAAGGGGGAACTGAGGGCCTTTATGATTGGAATGAAGGTGGAACAGATGGAGCACTTGACATTGATGATTACTTCATGTCTGGTGACCTTGGCAATCCTAATAGAACAAATTGGGCGACACTCACACGAATTTATCTTGACAACCCAGCAAATTCTGATGTCAATGTTGTGATGTGGTCTTGGTGTGGGCAAGTTTCAGATGCTTCTGAAGAAAACATTAACACATACACTTCTCTGATGAACGATTTAGAAAATGATTACCCCGATGTTAAATTCGTCTATATGACTGGCCATGTTGATGGTTCCGGTTTAGAAGACAATCTTCACATTCGTAACGAGCAAATTCGTAATTACTGTATTACTAATATGAAAATTCTCTTTGATTTTGCTGATATCGAATCCTACGATCCTCACGGCAATTATTTTGGTGATAAGTATTGCACAGACAATTGTGATTATGATTCCAACAATGACACCAATCCCACAAATGATGGCTCAAATTGGGCAACCGAATGGCAAGACGCACATCCCGATGATTGGTATGCTTGTTCTTCCGCTCATAGTCAACCATTAAATGCAAATATGAAAGCATATGCAGCCTGGTGGTTGTGGGCTACTCTTGCAGGTTGGGTTGATCCTGATACAACTCCCTCAACTCCCGGTTATACTCCAACAAATACTTCTGGTTTAGGCATGAGTTTAACTTTTAGTTTAATCATCTCTTCACTGATTGCTTTAATTGTTGTTAGAACAAGTTATCGTAAAAACAGAATTTTCTAGTTGTAGAATATCTCGTATATATCTAATTTTACAATTAGAAAAATTTCATTCACTTTCTAAGAAAAATTTTTATGCATATTTATTACTTGAATATCCGTGAGTAAACCAATGTCTACAGAGAGTGAAATCTCCAAAGAAGAAGCTCAGGAAGAAACTTTAGTGAATGGTAATTCACCTTCTATTGAACAAGAAGAACGTAAACTTGGATTTTTCGAGAAATTTCTAGCACTATGGGTAGTTCTTTGTATGGGCATAGGTATTTTGTTATCTCGTTATGTACCGATTATTGGTGAAACACTAAACAACTGGAATTTATTTGAGTCATGGAGAGGTGGCATTGGTATCAATATTCCAATTGGTATTTGTTTGTTTTTTATGATGTATCCAGCTATGTTGAATCTACAATTCAAAGAAGTGAAGAAACTTGGCAGAAACCCATTACCAATAATAATTACGTTATTCTCCAACTGGATATTAGCTCCTTTAGTTGCTGCAGGTTTAGCTTAACTATTTCTTCCGGGAAATACTGAATTAATTATTGCCGTTATCTTATTAGGATCAAGTCCTTGTACTGCCATGGTTTTAGTATGGGGTTCGCTTGCGAATGGTAATCAGGAACAAAACGTGATAAACACGAGTATTAATACTGTTTCAATTATGTTTCTTTACGTTCCTATTGTTTCATTATTAACAGGAATTGGAAGTTTGGGTATTGATAGATTAATGCTATTCATCACAGTAACCATCTTTATTGGTGCTCCACTGATTCTTGGACTTCTAAGCAAAGTGATCTTAGTAAAAGCAAAAGGTAAAGAATGGTTTGATACTAAATATCGTCCAGTTGTTGGAAAAATTTCTATCGTTTTTCTTTTAAGCACCTTAATCATTCTCTTTTCAATTAATGGTGATAAACTGATTGACTATCCTTTGGAATTGCTGTTAGTTTCTGCTCCTTTACTTATCGGTTTCATCATTGTTGTTGGATTTAATCTTTTAATTACTAGAATATTCCGAATTCAATATCGTGAAGCGATTATTACAACTATCATTGGTAGCTCAAGTCATTTCGAAATAGCTATAGCAACTGCTCTAGGCATCAGTGCATTAGCGGCTCTTGGTACAACAATGGGTCTTTTCTGGGAAGTGCCGATAATGCTTGGATTAGTTTATCTAGGAAAGTACCTAAATAAGAAAGGATTTTGGAAAGGTCGAAAGAAGGAAGAATTGATTAGTCCTCAACAAAAAACAGAGGAAATTGTTGATACTTGAAAAAATGAAAATATCGAGTCTAAATCCGAGAATCTAAACTTGTCTTAACCATTATAACAATCTTTGATGACATCTTGAATGTCATATTTCAAGCATAAGGCTATCCATCCTACGAATTCTTTGACTGTACTTATTCCTTTCCAATCAAGTTCTGCGAATTGCTCTAGTGTTTCAGGATCAGCATGTTCTAATAACTCAACAAATAACAGATGCTTCTCAATATCAAATCTATTTGCGATCTCTGTGAAACAAATACCACACCCTCTTTTTTTATCGAAAATGCTGCTTAATATCAACTTTGCTATTTCAAATTCTGGTCGTATTTCACCGTCTTCGAATTTCATTGGTTTCTTTGTTATGAAGACTTTCGCAACTCGAGAATAAATTGTTTCACTGACTAGAATTCCTTCATCCACAGAAGTAATACGTTTACCTGCTTTGGCAATTAGTCCAATTTTTAGTAAAGTACCGAGATAACGATATAATGTTTTTTCGGATTTTTCTTTCCCATGCTTCATGAAGGCTTCTTTAATATCTGTTATTGTTAATGGTTCTTTTGCTAAAACCTTCAACACCCAAGTTAGGTTTTCATCTTTGAAACAATTTGTTTGCGCATCATTTAGTATGAGAATTGCTTTCTGCTTGTATGTCAGTGCTTGTTGTTTTAGCATTTTTCATTTACCAACCTATCGTTTTTCTTATTTGAATTACAACTTGTTCTTAATTCTATGTTATAATATGTCTCAAATACTTAAAAATCTTTTCTCACATCTGTGAGAATCCTTATATATTGCTCTGAGAATGTAATATTACACGAAAGATACATTTGGGGTGTATTTATCCTGATAGAATCAAGTATTGAGGAAATCAGGAGGTGAAAAAATGAGACATGATAAAAAGATCAAACAAATAATCAAGAAAGAAAAAGAAAGAGCAAGAATAAAATTTGCACTCTATACTGGAAGATAAATAGTGATGACTCATATAGAAGGAATCATTATTTATCAGCCATCTTTATCAACAATTGGTTTTAATGAAATCTTTTCTGCGAAAAATCCTTGTATTAAAACGGTTTTTAAAAATTAAAATATCATTATGGGTTTTTGAAAAAAAAGAAAATTTATCAGATAAATTAAAAAACATATTTAAAATATGACTTTAGAATTTGATAATGCAGAAAAAGCATTTACTTACTATTATAAATTAATAAATTTAGTAGGTAAAAATTGTGATG
>JAEOSP010000367.1 GCA_016840305.1 Candidatus Hodarchaeota archaeon | reverse complement strand
TTACTGGACAGGTTCCTTTATCTTTGCAATCAGATATTCAACAAATACTTGGAGTTCGTACTATAAGCCCTGAAACTCTTGGTTTATCTGTTGCTCAAAATTTTGATGATCAATCTATTGTTGTACGCGGTATTACAAGTAATTATACATCCATGGTATCGCCCGAGGTTATTGATGGCTCTTGGTTTGATCCTCACTTTGGCTCTTCCGAAAAAACTATTATATTTGGTGCTATGGCAGGTTATCTTTTAGCTGAAAACTTAGGGTTAACTTGTGGAGATACACTACTTCTTGCTAGTACTTTATCAGATACCGTTATTGACCTTACTATTACAGGTATTTTGCGCACAAATTCTCCAAGTGATGAAGAATTAATTGTCTCTTTATCAGTTGGTCAAACTATGACTGGTAAAATTTCTGGTTATGTCTCTTTCCTCCGTGTTCTTATTGATACTGATGTAATTACCAAGGAAATATTATCTAATTATTTAACTCAAGAATTTATTGTACCTATTTCTTTAACTACTGAAGATGCTGAACTCTTCCCATTATTCAATGATACTCCTATTATTGCATATACTCCCTCTGGTCAACATGTTAAAACTCAATATATTGAGTCTGGGAATACAACCTTTTTTCATCTGAGATTTGGATCCTACAAATTTGTTGCTGGTCCTCCTAATGCCCATCAAAGCAGTATCTTAGAGATTTTTGTCAACCAATTTTTCAACTCTCCTTTTTCATTATCTATTGGTAGTTCTTATCATGATTTACAGGTTCAGGTTCAGTATAATCAACAACCTATTGATAACGCCACAGTTATTCTAACTGAACAATTTGGGTGTCAAAGTTCATTACCCTTCGTAAATACAAATATCTCTGGCATTGCTTCCTTTACAAATGTTCCTGAGAGTCGTTATAGAATCACTGTTAATTTTGAGAATAATTCTTATCATTCCATATATACTGTTACCCAATCTTCACTTCTGCTTATTTCTTTGGAAAATTCTTTTTCTTTAATGGTAAAAGATCATGATAATGGAAATGAGGTCGATGGGGGGGATTTAAAGATTTTTATGATAAATGGAACAGAAATCTATCATAACATCAGCTATTCGAGCAATTCTTCTGTACTTATTGATCCTGGTATTTACCTGTTTGAATATTCTTTCAACGGTATTTCTCATTCCTTTGTTATGAATATTGATGGTAGAATCAACAAAACTATTTTTCTTGGTTCTGATGAGCTTCATGTGTGGGTGCGTGATGCTAATGGTGAGGGTATTGCTGCTAATGTCACGGTTTTATGGCCTGATAATTCTACAACCTCCCAGATTACCGATTTGAACGGAACAACCGTGTTTATGCTTGATGTTTATAAGAATTATTCCGTATCAGCAATTCTCTTATCAAACAGAAGTAAAATTCAACAAATTTCCTTTTTAAATTCATCTACTTTATTGATTGATTTTTTCGATGAGTATTTTCTTGCTGTTCATGTCAATAATGGAACTTTGGTTACTTCTTCAGAGAATGGACTTGTCAATAGCTTTATTCAGATTTTTGATGGGCCTCTTCTAGTCACCAGTGGTTTAACTAATAATACTGGTGATATTAATTTCACACTTACCGATCCTGGTAATTACAGCATTGAAGTATCAAAAGGGCCTTTCAGCTGGACTGGTTTTATTCTTGTTATTAATCATTCCACGCAGCTTGATGTTTATCTAGGGGATGTTCGTCTAGTGATTCTTGCGGAAACCGTTAGTTCATATCCTGTAAGTGGTGTTGAGGTATCATTAAACAATTCCTTTGGTCTTGATCAAATACTAATTACTAATAACTTTGGTTTAGCAGAATTTGTTGTTCCCATTGGCAATTATTCACTTTCCTTTTCTTTAGCTGGTTATTCATCGTCTAATGTAATTAATCTCACATCCAGTCAAATCTTACGGGTGAATGAGACTATTGAGCAATGTGGAAATATGTCTATCGTGTTAGAAAATCAGTTTTACCAATCAATTGGTCAGGCTTTTGTTTTACTCAGGAATGGTTACTATGAATATGAAATCAAAGCGTTTAGTAATACAGAGGGTGAACTATCCTTCATTAATGTACCTTGGGGGAATTACTCTGTCTTCATAACTTATGATGATGACATCTACCCCAGACAAATCATTCAGCTAGCTAGTTTTGAAGTAGAATTTACCCTAAATATAGATACTAGCGGACCAATAATTGGTACAGGAAATTATGCTTTCTGGCAGGACCGTAGTTTTTCTGTTGTCTGGTCGTCAGATTTTGTTTCAGGCTTTTTAGAGTCAACACTATCTTTAATCACTACAACGTTAACGACGTTAATCATAATCGTTTCAGTATTATCATTGTTGAGCATTGCCTCTGTAATTTCTCATCCTATTGTTTCTAATGAGCGTACATT
>JAEOSP010000366.1 GCA_016840305.1 Candidatus Hodarchaeota archaeon | reverse complement strand
ATACTTCTTTTATGGTAGTGAAAAAAATTGTGGTGATGGATGATGAGGTTCTTGGTAAACTTCAGGAAGTGTTAGATAAAGAAAATGCCAAAAAACCCAAGGATGAGAAGTTGACCATCCGCATTCTTCCCGAAGAATTAGCATTATACCAACATTATGTTGACCTTACTGAATACAAAAACATCTCAGATTTGGTGAGGAAAGCAGTTCGCGAGAAAATCGAGAAAATTCATATCCCTTCCAACCCCATAGAACAGCGATTCTTAAGTACATGGGGAATTCACCGTAAAATTGGGAAGGCCATCGAAAAGCATGTGTTTGAAGTTGAAAACGAGATCGAGAAAATAGCGGAGGGGATTGATATAAGTGCTATTGAAAACGATCTCCTTATTGACTTTATTCAAAAACAGCAAGTTAGCAGTGCCATTGCTATTTCCCTACTTAGGAAAAAAATGAGTAGTGAGTAAGGTTTTACAAAAGAAATCATCCTAAAAGTGTGAAAATCATCTAAAACTTTCAAAATTTAATTCATAGTTTGTATTCCTTTTTGCATGTTGAACAGTAATAATAAAGGAAATTCTTCGTTATAATTGTTGGTGTTAATAAATCCGTACATTGAGGACAATACTTTTTTTCTTGTCTCGATCCATGTTCAAGTTCAAACAGTATTTCTTTAATTTCTTTTTCTGGATTTTTTAAAAACTCTAATATTTCATCCTTTGTTAAACCCAAAATTCTTAGAATTTTTAGGAGCATCATTCTATTCGTATGAACACCTTGTATAATTTGCGAAGTAATTGGAATTCTGACGCTTTTATAGTTGACTATTTTCTCAATCTTAGGTTCACGATAATAACCATACATAATAAAGAAAGAAAATGACTCAGTATTTTAAGTTATTTGTCTAAAAAAGTATTTCTAGATTATATCAGAAAAAGATGAACGGAGAATAATAGACTTGTTATTTAGAATAACACAAATCAGGATAGTGTTTTTCCATTTTTTCATTAAAAAGTTTATGATTCATTCAAATCTTATCTTTATCATTCCATATAAGGTTTAATAAGGGATTATATGTTTTCAAAAAATTTAATTAACTGTTATTCTTGAGAAATTCTTCAACACCCATATATAATTTCTTCGCTGCATCAAATCGTTGATTTATTGTTTCATAAAACTGCGCTAACTTATTAGGAATACTAGGAAATTTAATTAATATATATATTATATTAATTGAAATAGAGATCAAAACTATTAAGCAAATTACACCTAAAGCTACAAGATTTTCAAAGATTAAGTGCCCTACCAAGACAATAACAAGTAAGATAATTCCTGAGAGAAAGATGAATCTCGAGTTATTAAGACTAAAATTCAATATACGAGACAATTTTTTATTTTCATTAATGGTTTTATGAAATTCACCTAACTTCAATACTTTAACACTTCTCTGAATTTCCAATGATATTTTGTCCAATTCCAACCTTCTCTCCTCGCTTGATGACTCTTGCCATTCAATTTCTCTAAGTTGATTTATTGCATTAAAACTCGGAGCAGGACCATACCTAACAATCCCTAACGATCTTGCTCCCAGAAATAAAGGAATTATTTCAGAAAAAATAAATGAAATGAATATCACACCATGAGCAGATAGGAAAATTGATGTCAGTATAATGTTGAGATATTGTTTAATCAAAAATGTTAAAGGAAAGAGGATACCAAATAATAATCCCGAGACACTCGATAAATGAAATAATTGAGTCCTTGTCCTCTTATTAGTCTTTTCAAATGTTTTTTGAACGAATCTTAATAATTCTATTTCATCCCATCGGTGTTTATAATAATCATAAATCTTTTTATATTGGTCAAATGAAATCTGTTCTAATTTATTCACCCCCTTAATTTGACTTTTCCTCCCGTTTCAGCTCGCACACTGGACAGCTCACCACCTTGTTGTCAACCATTAACTTCTTCTCAGGTTATTTCCTCTCGATTTCAAGTCTTTTATGAAAAAATCCATTTGAGATTTGAGATCCGGCATTACAGGAAGTGATGGTCTTTCAAATCCTATTGGAAGAGGTAAGGGATTTACCCCAGATGTATAAATAGGCATATCACCCATGAAATCTCCAGATTTGCAAGTTCCAGTGTTAGGATCGCAGGCATATCCCTCTTGACAGGTAATACGAGCACATAAACCTGAACGGGATCCCGGTAAATCACCTCCTGGTTCTCGAGTTTTACACTGGCACGTGTCTGGATCAACTTGACCATCAAGACATAACATAACCGATGTGCATTTCCTTGGACTTGAGCCACTTGAGAATGGTAGGCATTCACTGGGAATTGGTTCATGGCCTCCTGAAGGACCTGGATCATCTGGTCTTGGATAAATTAACGCATCAAGTTTATCAGGATGATCGCGAAGTTCACCGCGAAGCTCATCAGCTATGTCTCCAAAAGCGGCTTCCCAACATGGATCTTCCAAGTAATCATCTATAGGATCTCCTTGTTGAGTCCCACTACTAGTTGTGGTCGTTGAAGACACCTCGTTTCCGCTTTCATCGATAACTGTCGTAACAGTGGTGGTTGATCCATCCTCATTAGTAGTAGTTGTGGTTACCGTGGTAGTACCATCTGCATTGTGTTCAAACGTAGCTGAACCTTGACTATCCGTGAAACCTGTCATTCTATCATCAGCGTCATACGTAGCTGTGCTCTCCCAATTTCCGTTCGCATCGTAATTGTATTTCGTTGTTGATACAAGTTCGTTATTTGGAGTAACTTCAACAGTCTCGATTGGATTCCCGTTTTCGTCATAGATCGTAGTTTTTGTATTACCTCTTGCTTCCCCGTCCCATGGTGTTTCTGATCGAGCATTCATACCAGATCCATCAATCGCATCAAAAATCTCCTCGAAAATTCCAGTTCCTAAATTTGCCTTTTTTCCTTGACCTGTTTTTTCATAAGTACGACCTCTCCAAGTGAATGATGGATCAAAATCTTCGGGAACTGTGTTCTCTCCGTGATATCCATAAAAGGGACCTTTTATCCCGCTTCTTTGAGGACCTCGGGCTTTACATTGACGATACTTTTCAGCTCTTTCAACTCGATCAAATAATTTTGACATTGAATCATCAATAAGAGCACCTAGACATCCTTTTAACCCAGCGTGAAACCCATTCTTATGAATATCTTTAATACGTCCTCCCAACTCATTGAATCCCTTTTCACCTAGTTTTTCTTTTAAAGCTTCTGCAAGTGTTATACAAGCATCTTTTTCCCCGAGAATGTTTCTTCTCCTTGCGACTCTTTGATGAACTGATCCCTCTCTCTGCTCGTATTCTTCCTTTCTTAAGCAATTTTCAAGTAATGCAATGATTTTTAGATAATGGTGAGGTTTATATCCCACGATTGATTGGGTTTTTCCAAAATTCGAGAATAACAATAATCCTAATGAATACGCAATATTGGGAGAAAAAATTTGATAATCGTTTCTTATTCTGATAAAAACCGAAGATGAAACTAGCTCTTCGGCACCGAGCTTTTTAGAAAATAACACAGCTAAGTTTTCGAATTTCCTTTGTGATCTTGGAGTCCTATAAACGCTTAGACGATATCCGTATTCAAGGATCCAGCTAAATAATGGCGCAATCCCGTGCCTATCAATCGCTTGTTTTAAGAGATAATGGTAGCGATAAATAGAATAAATTGGAATAGAACGAGTATAAACCAGTAAAGTTAACGTCCATGAATTGTGTGCCTTCCAGTCCTTCTTGATGAAAGAGTCCACTATGTGTTCAAAATAATAAGAAATGGATTCCTCGATATTATCTTTTTTTTTTGCTTTCTTGATCTCTTGTTCTAGCATGATAATCTATAAGATAAGCTTATTTAAAAGTTATACTTATTTGTCAAACTAGGAGAACGAATTAATCTTGTTCAATCAAAATATAAACTTTTAAAGTCTGATTTGCACGAGATTTGGGCCAATGTCTATAGATTTAATTTGTTAAGCCTTCTGACGATGAAGGAATGCTTAGTATATTCCTTCTCTTCATGGAAAATCAATCGAGGTTTAACAGAAGTCTTTATATTAGAAATTTCTAATCTTTCAAACTTTCGGGGTTTAAATACCTACTTAAATACTATATAGATATACTATACATATAGATGCAAATTCTATTAATGGGAATGAAATCGTATCATGTCTGTATCTTATTATCATGCTAAACTACGGGGAATCTCTGGCACTTTGTGAATTTTGGCGAATTCATGTACTTTTCTTGACTCGGTGCCATTCTCCCCACCTTTTTATCTCTTCGATTATACTATTACATT